>JAKLIE010000360.1 GCA_022709775.1 Pseudomonadota bacterium | reverse complement strand
GCCGCGCGGCATGACCGCGATGAACGGCAGCCCCAGCATCCGCGCGAACCAGGCCTCGGACACCGCGGTGCTGCCGGACGAGGCCTCGACGATCGTCGAACCCTCGCGGATCCACCCGTTGCACAGCCCGTAGAGGAAGAGCGAGCGAGCGAGCCGGTGCTTGAGGCTGCCGGTCGGGTGGGTCGACTCGTCCTTCAGATAGAGCCGGATGTCCGGCAGGCCGGGCAGCTCGACGAGCACCAGGTGCGTGTCGGCCGAGCGCTGGAAGTCGCGCTCGATGCGGTGGATGGCTTCACGTACCCAGGCGCGCGACATCGTGGCGCTCCGTTCTCGTCGTCTCGGGATGGCGCGCGCCCTTCAGGCGTCGCGGCGGCTCCGGAACGGGTCGACGCTCGACCCGGCTCCCGGCGGCTCGCAGTCTGTCATCGGGCATACTGTCGGACAAGCGGGCTTGCCCGAATCCGGCTTTCGCCGCGCACGAACGCCTTGCGCTACAGTCTCGTCGATCTCAGGCTGGTCGTCGCCATCGCCGACGCCGGCAACGTCTCGCGCGGAGCGGCGCGCTGCCACCTCGCTCCCTCGTCCGCGAGCCTCCGTATCCGCCAGCTCGAGGAGTCGCTGGGCACGCCGCTGTTCAAGCGCGAGGCGCGCGGCGTCTCGCTGACGCGCGCCGGCCGCGTGATGCTCGGGCATTGCCGGCGCTGTCTCGCGGAGCTCGAACAGATGCACGCGGACCTCGCCCCGTACGCGCACGGCGTGACCTCGCAGGTCACGCTGCTCGCGAACAGCAGCGCGATCGCCTCGTTCCTGCCCGACGACCTCGGCGTGTTCCTGCGCGCCCACCCGGACGTTCGCGTGTCGCTCGAGGAGCGGCTGAGCCACGACATCGTCGCCGCCGTCGCCGGGGGACGCGCGGACCTGGGGATCGTGACCTGGGACGACGAGCACCCGGACCTCGCGTTCCATGCCTACCGCAGCGACGAGCTCGTCGTCGTCGCGCCCGACGGGGCCGCGCTCGGCAGGCGCGACGCCGTGAAGTTCGCCGACTGCCTCGCGCATCCGTTCGTCTCGCTTTGGAGCGGCTCGGCGATCCACACCTACCTCGTCGGCAAGGCGGCCGCGGCAGGGCGCTCGCTCGACGTGCGCATCCAGGTCGCCGGCTTTCCCGCCGTCGTTTCGCTGGTGCGCGCCGGGGCCGGCATCGGCATCGTTCCGCGTTCGGTGATGCGCAGCCTGAACCGCGATGGCATCGCGGTGCTCGCGCTGAACGAACGGTGGGCAACGCGCCGGCTCTCGGTCTGCGCGCCGCGCGATCCCGCGCGGATCGCCGGGCCCGCAGGAGCGCTGCTCGCGCAATTGCGCGGCGGCGACGGCAGGCCGGCCGACGCGGCGGTTCGCGCGCCGCCGAAATCGCGCCGGTGAGGTGCGGGGGCCGCGAGCGGAGACGCCCGGAACGTTCGGGAGACGCGAATCGACGGTTCGCGAGAGCCCGTTTGCCCGCGGTCCGGCACCATGCAAGACTTGCGTCCCGGGGTGCGTCGGCGCCCGGGCGCCGACGAGCCTTCCACAAGGGTCCCGACGGACCCCTCGATGCAAAGGAACGCCCGATGGCGATGGACCACTGGCAGCGCGTCGAAGCCGCCCTGAAGGGCGAGGCGGTCGACCATCCGCCGATCGCACTCTGGCGCCACTTCCCCGAGGACGACCAGCACGTCGACAGGCTCGTCGCCCACACGCTGGAATGGCAGCGCCGGTGGGCATTCGACCTCGTCAAGTTCATGCCCTCGGGCACCTACGGCGTCGAGGATTGGGGCGCCGTGAGCGCGTATGCCGGGCAGGCGAACGGGGCGCGTGCCGTCGTGGGACCGCGTGTCGTGCGCACCGACGACTGGAACGCGATCCGCGACCTCGACGTGCGCCGCGGCAGCTACGGCCGGCAGAACCAGGCGCTGCGCGAGACCGCGAAGGCACTCGAGGGTTCGGTCCCGATCCTGCAGACGGTGTTCTCGCCCCTGACGACGGCGCGTAAGCTCGCCACCGACCGCCTCTACGCGGACCTGCGCCGCTCGCCGGACGTGATGCACCGGGCACTCTCGGTCATCACCGACGTGACGATCCGCTTCGCGCTGGACGCGCTCGACGCCGGCGCGCACGGCGTCTTCCTCGCCACGCAGCTCGCGTCCTACCGTCTCCTTTCCGCCGACGAGTACGAGCGCTTCGGCAAGGCGTACGATCTCGCCGTTCTCTCCGCGCTCGCGGGGCGCGCGCGGCTGTCGATGCTCCACGTCCACGGCGACGACATCATGTTCGACCTCGTCGCCGACTACCCGGTGCAGATGATCAACTGGCACGATCGGCTGACCGAGCCCGGCCTGCGCGAAGCCGCGAAGCGGTTTCCCGGCATCGTCGTGGGCGGGCTCGAGGAACACGGGGCGCTCGCGAGAGGCGATCTCGCCGGCGTCGCCGGCCAGGTCGCGAACGCCATCGCGCAGACCGGCGGACGCCGCCTGATGATCGGCCCCGGATGCGTCGTGCCGATCGCCGCGAGCGACGACGCGATCGCCGCCGCCGTGCGCGCGACGCGCGAGGCGGCTCGCGCTCCCACCGCTCCCTGACCGCCACCGCGGTCGCCACTCACCAGATAATGAGGAAGACCATGCGTCGACGATTCCACCTCCTCGCAATCGCTGCCCTGCTCGCTCCGTGGCTCGCCTCGCCGGCTCTCGCCGAGGACTGGCCGGCGGGCAAGACCGTCCAGATCGTCGTGCCCGCCCCGGGCGGCGGCGGCACCGGCGACTCGATCGCGCGTGTCGTCGCCGAGGAGCTCGCGAAGCGCCTCAAGACATCGGTCGTCGTCGACAACAAGCCGGGCGCCAACGGCAACATCGGCGCGGCCTTCGCGGCCCAGCAGGCGCCCGACGGCAACCGGCTGCTGTTCTCGTGGGCCGGGACGCTCGCCGTCAACCCCAGTCTGTACAAGGGCCTGAGCTACGACGCGCAGAAGGACTTCGCGCCGGTGTCGCTCTTCGCCACCAACCCGATGGTGCTGGTCGCGAGCCCCGCGCTGAACGCCTCGAGCGTGAACGACCTGCTCGCGCGCTCGCGCGCCGAGGGCGGCAAGCCGATGCCCT
>JAKLIE010000036.1 GCA_022709775.1 Pseudomonadota bacterium | reverse complement strand
GGGACCGTCGTCGAGCATCGCCTGGTAGACGCGGTTCTCGTAGCTGCCGAGCGCGATCAGCCGGCCGTCGCCGTGCACGCCGACGGTGTCGAGCGCGTCGAGGACGAGGTCGGGCGTGAGCGACGAATACGGATGCTCGGCATCGGGCATCGCGCGATTGTACGCGGCGCGCCGGTGCCGGCCGGCGGGGCGAGTCGCCGCGCGTCGCGCGATGGCCGCCGCGAGCGGCGTCGGCGGCGAATCAGCGAACGAGCCGCCGTGCCGCGAGAAGCGCTACCGCGAGTGCCGCACCGAGCGGCGCGAGCGGTCCGAGGGGCACCGGCACCGAGGGCTGGACGCGCGCCGGCGCCACCTGCGCACGCAGCTGGCTGCACGTCGCCTGCCCGACCGCGAAGCGGCTCCAGTTCGCGTCGTACCCGTTGCCGTAGTTGTACGCCTGCGCCATCACGTTCGCGATCTGCGTCGGCGGGCCGTAGCTCGCGTCCCCCTGCGTGAGGTCGCTCATCGTGTAGACGAGCGTGTCGCCGATCCGGTATTCGATCGTCGTTCCGGTGAACGTCACGCAGAAGTCCGCCCACGTATCGACATTCACGGTGTACGCGAGGTCGGTCCAGCCGCTGGCGTTGCCGTCGAAGACGCGGAAGCGCGGCGTGCCGCCGACCGCGCCGTTCGCGTCGGGGGCGACGGCGTTGGAGAAGCCGATGATCGGGAACAGGTTGCAGTTCGACGCGGGGCAGGTGTCGCCGCCGGTGGCGGGCGAGACCGTTCCCCACATGTCGGAGCGGCGGCTGCCGCTCGCGTCCGATGCGGAGGGTGTCGCCCAGCTCGCCGGGATGTACAGGCTGCCTATCCAGCTCACCGGGCCGGCGATGCCGGCGTCGACCTTGCGACCCTGCGTGTTGTAGAACGCGGTGTTGTAGGCGGCGGGCCGCGACGTCTGCGAATCCGCGGCCGAGAGCGAGATCGCGAGCACGTTGTCGCGGCCGAACAGCGTGCCCGCGTTCGCGAATCCGTACGGCGCGTAGCGGTCGGTGTACCAGGCGGCCGCGTTCGGTCCCGGGTCGGTGACGGGGAATGTCGGCAGGTTGACGGCCTGCGCGGCGACGGGGAGGGCGAGGGCGGCGGCGAGCGTGACGAGGAGGGGGGCGTGGCGGACTCGGGTCGAGAGCATCGGGGGAACCTTGGTCGATTGGCAATGGATCATGGAATGAGCGTAATGCCCCAGCAAGATTCGTGCCGCGGCGTCGCGCGAGTCCCGGCAGCGTTCGGGGACGGTGTCGCGGGGGGACTCGTCAGGCGAACCAGCCGTGCACCCACCATTCGCCGTCGTCGGTGCCTCGGCGGTGGTCGCGGAAGATCCACGCGCGGCCGCCGCCGGGCGTCTGCGCGACGTAGTAGTCGCGACGCACGTCGCGGCCGTCCCACCATCCCGATTCGATGCGCTCGGGCCCGTCGTGCAGCACCCACGGCGCGCTCGCGAGCGACGCGCCGATCGGGCGAGGCTCGGCGAGCAGCCAGAGCGGACGCGGCGCGTCGGGGAGTGCCGCGGGCGGGGGCTTCGCGGCCGCGGTCGCGGCGGAGGCCGATTCGGACTGCGCACGCTCCGGCCGATGGTCGGCGTGCGTCGCCAGGCTCGAGACCGCCGCGTCGCCCAGCCGTGCGCGCAGTCGGTCGACGAGCGGCACGAGGGGAGCGTCGCCTTCGTCGCCGGGCAGGAGACCCATCGGACGACCGGCGAGCGGCGCGGTCTCGCGCGTCTCGAGCGCGAGGCCCTCGACCGGCGCGGGCAGCTCGACGCGCGCGAGCCGCTCCGAGAGCACCGCGGCGAGATGGCCGATCGTCCGGGTGGGCGACGCGAAGCCGAGCGCGACGGCCGTCGCGGGCCGCCCGATGCGCGCGCGCTGCCAGGGCTCGTGCGCGAGCGCGAGCTCGGCGCGCAGCACGCCCAGTCCCCGGGCGCCGAGCCACGCGGCGAGCTCCTGCGCGAGCCGGTGCGCGGCGAAGCCGAGCGCGGCCGCGTCGTGCGCAGGCGCGGGCAGCACGAGCTTCCCCGCGTAGGCCGGCGGCGGCGTCCACGGCACGCGCGGATCGGGCACGCGTCCGTGCGCGCGGTCGAGCGCGTCGACGAGGCCGCCGCCGAAGCGCCGCGCGAGGCCGTCGCGCGGCAGCGCTTCCGCTGCGCCGATCGTGCGCACGCCGGCGGCGGCGAGCGTCTCGAGCGCGCGTGGGTCGGGGTCGAGCGCGGCGAGCGGGACGTCCGCGATCGCGGCGTGAAGCGCTTCGGTCGAGAGCACCGGATCGTGCCGCCGCGTGCGTGCGCGCGCGACCGCGGCGAGCGGCGTGGGCGCGACCGCGATGCGCGGCGCGTGCCCCCGTGCCCGGAGGCCGCGGCCGATCGCATCGACGAGACGATCGGGCCCGCCGAAGAGCTTCAGGCTCCCGCCGATCTCCGCGAGCACCGCGCACGGCGGCGCGAGGCTCGCGGCGGACGTGAACGACAGTGCGAAGGTCGCGATCGCCTCCAGCGAGCGCGCTTCCGCTTCCGCATCGCGGTCGCGCAGCGCGAGCCCGGGAACGAGCGCCAGCGCGCCCGCGACCGGCTGGCCGCGCTTCACGCCGGCTGCGCGCGCGGCATCGTTGGCTGCGACGATGCCCGGCCGCGATCCGCCGCTCGCGACGGCGAACGGCCGCGCCGCCTCCTCGTCGCTCCACGCGCGTGCGTAGACCTCGAGCGGCAGGTCGGGGAGGAGGAGGGCGGACCAGAGCATGGAGGCGGTCGGCGCGACGGGAGCAACGCGGCGCGACCGGCCGCGGATCGCGGGATGATCGGGCGCTGTCCCCGAACGGCTTGCGGCGCGACGCCGACGCCGGTGCGCTCGCTATCGCCTGTCGGCTACGCCCGTCGGCCAGATCGTCTCTTCCGACAACCCGATCTCGGCCAGCTCCGCGGCGCGCAGGTGCGCCTCGTTCGCGCACCAGAACTCGTCGAGCTGCGGCGGCGCGACCTCGGTGCCGGCGAGCATCGCGTGCGCCTGCCCGCGGTGGTGGATCTGATGCTGGAACAGGTGCGCGAGCAGGCGGTCCGCGCGTTCGGGCTCGAGGCCGGCGCGGCGCATCACGGGAACGTGCTCGACGAGCCGCGCGTCGACGAGCGCCGCGCACACGGCGATCAGGCGGTCGTCGCACGCGCGCTGCGCCGCGTGGAGCGCGCGCGCGTCGGGATGCGGCACGTCGGACGCGAAGAACGGCGACGGGTCGCGGTTCGCCTCGCGTCCCTGCTGCCAGCGCTCGAGCGCGTCGACGTAGTACCCGTCGACGGTCAGCACGTGGTTGAGCGTCGCGACGATCGACGGGAAGAAGCCGGTGCGCGGCGCCGCGAATGCCTCGGGCGAGAGGCGCATGCACGCTTTCAGCAGCCGGTGGTTGGCCCAGGCGTTGTTGCAGGCCATCTGATGGAAGTGGCGGGAGAGCACGATGGGGAAGCCGGGGTTCGAAATCGATTTCACGAGGCCGCGCGCATCCGGTGCCGCATCGGCGTCGATCGCACCGCTTCGTGGCCGGCGACGGTGCGCGGATCGGGGCGGCGCGGCGCCCCCGGCAACGGTCGCGGACGCGCCGGCGGAAGGGGAGCGACGAGGCAGCGCGCTTCCAGGTCGACGAGCACCGGGCGGGCGAGCGCGCCGCCGCGGCGCTTCAGCACGTGCACGGCGAGCAGGCGGGAGTGCGCCTCGTCGTGCGGCGCGAGTCCGAGCCGCAGCGGCGCGGCGACCGCGCCGCCGCGATCGCCGGGACGGCGCCACAGCACGCCGAGCGTGCGGCCGTCGCGCGCGGCGACCTGCAGCCGCCGCAGCACGCGCTCGTCGCGCGTCGTAAGCCACGCGAACGCCGCGCCGCACTCGGGCGCGCGCAGCGCCTGCTCGCAGGCCCACAGCGCGTCGTCGGGCCGCGCGCAGCGCACGACGTGGAAGCGCGCGAGGTCGATGCCGGCCGCGGCGAGCGCCGGCGCGTACGGGCGGTGCGGAGGCGCGATCCACACGACGTCGCGCCGCGCGCGCTGCAGCGCCGCGAGCGCGGGCAGCACGAGCGCGATCTCGCCGATGCCGTCGCGCGCGACGAGCATCTCGGTCAATCCCGCGCCGGGCCAGCCGCCGCCGGGCAGCACCGCGTCGAGCGCCGCGAATCCGGTCGGCACGCTCGCGGGCTCCGGCGCGCAGTCGCCGCCGCGCCAGACCGCCGGATGGGCGAGGCGCGCGGCGAGGCGGGCGGCGGGGGAAACGGCAATGGGGTCAGAGCCGTAATGCTCGGGTCTCATCGTCGTCGCCATGGGGTCAGAGCCGTAATACTCGGGTCTCGTCGTCGGGATCGTCGCAGCCTGTCATGGCTTTTCCACGGGCATCGCGGCTCTGACCCCATGGCGTGAAGAGAGAAAGAGGGCGGGCGCGCCCAGGCGCGGCGAACCGTGTCCGGGCGCGCCCGTCAAGCCTCAGCAGGATCGTTGCGGGTGCGGGACGCGGACTTCCGCGCTTCGCCATGCATGGGCGGGGCGCCGACGGGAGCCGGGGACGGCCCCCGCTTCCCGTCGCTTGCCGGGCCGGGGCGCGTCGGCGGCCGGACGCGGGGCTCCTCCCCGGCTTGCCACGCCTTCGACGTGCCGGGATAGACGCGCTTGCGCTCGGCCGTGTAGTGCCACCACGGCTTCGCGGGGCCGCCCTCGACGTAGCGCACGACGGCGATGAACGTGTCGAGCAGGCACGGGTCGTGCAGCGAGTGCGTTGCGCGACAGAGGTCGTGGTAGAGCATGTACGGATCGCGCCCGCGGATCTCGTCGGGCGTGCCGATGCCGAGCCGCCGGAAGTCGGCCGCCACCGCGGGGCCGACGTTCGGCAGGTCCTCGAGGCGGGCGGGCAGCGCGCGCGCGGGGGGGGCGGAGACGGTTTTCGCTTTCATGTCGATCCCCTTTCCCGGCGCATGACGGCGAAAGTCGTCCCGGACTCCATGCAGCTCAGAACGGCCGGTTCGCCCGGACGAGCCCCACGGCGATCCCCTCGATCGCGAAAGGCGTCTTCGCCGGGTCGACCTCGATCGGCGCGAACGCCGCGTTCTCGGGCATCAGCACGATTTCACGCCCGCGGCGTTTCAGGCGCTTGACGGTCACCTCGTCGGACAGCCGCGCGACGACGATCTGACCCGAGCGCGCCTCCGCCGTCTTGTGGACCGCGAGGAGGTCGCCGTCGAGGATGCCTGCGTCCTGCATGCTCGCGCCGTGCACGCGCAGCAGGAAGTCCGCGTGCGGCGAGAACAGCGCCGGATCGACCTTGTAGCGGCCCTCGATGTGCTCGGCCGCGAGAATGGGGCTGCCGGCGGCCACGCGCCCTACGAGCGGCAGCGTGCCCTGCACCGGCATGCCGGGGAGGTCGCGCAATCGCAGGCCCCGCGACGTGCCGGGCTTCAGCTCGATCGCGCCCTTCTTCGCGAGCGCCTGCAGATGATCCTCGGCCGAGCTCGCGGTCGAGAACCCGAGGCCCGAGGCGATCTCGGCGCGCGTCGGCGGCATGCCCGCCGTCTCGATGTGCATGCGGATCCAGTCGAGGATCTGCCGCTGCCGCGCGGTGAGGCGCGGTGCGTCCGCCGGAACATCGGGCGTCAGGTGCGCGAACGGGCGGCGGGCCGGGGAGCGGGGGAAGGGCATCGATGAACCGTATGGATATGCGGTTACCGTCAGTATAGACGGTAGTCGGCGGACGTCAACCCTCCGGTCACCCCCGCCGCGATGCCGGTCGCAGCGGGGTGAACTCGCGGGCGTCCGCGGAGTCGGATAGTCTCGAAGCGCGCCCGTCCGCACGCGCCCTCGCAGGCTTTCGCCCGCTGCGCGCGGCAGGACGCTGCGGCCGGCATCGCGGCCCGTTACGTCGCCCGCCTCCAGGACCGACACGATTGAGCGCCCCCACCGATCCCGATCGCCGCCCGCGCGTGCCGCTGTCGCGCGCCGCTGCGCTCGCCGCGCTCGTTCTCGCCTCGGGCGCCGCGCACGCGGATCTGTGGGCCTACGTCGACGAGACCGGCCGGTCGCACTTCGCGAGCGAGCAGGTCGATCCGCGCTACACGCTGTTCTTCAAGGGGCGATCGAGCCTCGATCCGACGCCTGCGCCGCCGCAGGCCCCCTCGGCCGTCGACGCGTTGCGCGAGCATCCGGTCTGGCGGCGCGTCGACGGCCATCCGAACGTCGCGCGATTCGCGCCGCTCGTCGCGCGCAACGCGCGCGACTACGGACTCGATCCCGCGCTCGTCAAGGCGGTGATCGCGGCGGAGTCTGGATTCGATCCCGCTGCGGTCTCGGACAGGGGCGCGGTCGGGCTGATGCAGGTGCTGCCGGACACGGGAGAGCGTTATGGCGTGGCGGGCGACGCGAAGCGCTCGGTCGCCGACAAGCTCAAGGAGCCGGCGATCAACGTTCGCGTCGGCGCGCGCTACCTCCGGGACCTGATCGCGCGCTTCGAGGGCGACGTGAAGCTCGCGCTCGCCGCCTACAACGCGGGCGAGGGCGTCGTCGAGCGCTACGGCGGGATCCCGCCGTATCCGGAAACACAGGCGTTCGTGCGGCTCGTCGGACTGCTGCACGCGGCGTGGCAGCCGCCGGCACCGCCGGTTCACGCGCCGTCGGCATCGGGGCGCGTCACGATCGTCAAGCCCGGTGCGGTGCGATGAATGCGCCCCGCCGCCCGCATTCGCTATCCTTCGCGGATCGTCCGTGGAGGTCCCCGTGAAGGAAACGCTCAAGCCCGGTCTCGAGCACGAGTTGCGCTTCGTCGTTCCGCCGTCGAAGACGGTGCCGGCGCTCTACCCGGAGTCGACCGACTTCCGGCAGATGCCCGCGGTGTTCGCGACCGGCTTCCTCGTCGGCCTCCTCGAGTGGGCGTGCCTGCTCGCCGTGAAGCCGCACCTCGACTGGCCTTCCGAGCAGACCGTCGGCACGCACGTCGACGTGAGCCACGAGGCCCCGACGCCGCCGGGCCTCGTCGTCGCGGCGCGCGCGAAGCTCGTCGCCGTCGACGGGCGCAAGCTTCGCTTCGAAGTCGAGGCGGACGACGGCGTCGACGTCGTGGCGCGCGGTACGCACGAGCGGGCCGTCGTCCTGCGCGAGACGTTCGACGCGAAGGTGGCAGCGAAGGCGAAGGGGGCGGCGGGGTAGTGGGTCGGACTTCAGTCCGACGGGTCTCGCGTCAGGCCACGGCGACGTCGACCCAGCGCCCCCGCGACGCGATGCACGCCTCGATGAACGCCATCGTGTGCGCGCCTTCCTCGATCGTCGGGTAGCGGAACGCCGGCACCGGCTCGCCCAGCGTGCGCAGCATGCGCTCCTGCGCGAGCTCCCCGTAGATGTTGGCGAACGCCTCGCGCAGGCCTTCCGGATGGCCGCGCGGCGCGCGCCCGAGCGCGACGATCTCCGGCGGCAGGCTCGCGTCGCCGCGGCCGGCGACGCGCGGCCCCTCGTTCAGCGTCGCGATCCTGAGGTACGACGCCTCGCGGTGCGACCAGTCGAGCATGCCGTTCGCGCCATGGATGCGCAGCCGGATGTCGTTCTCGCTGCCCGCGGCCGCCTGGATCGCGGTGAACGTGCCGGCGAGCCCTCCTTCGAATCGCAGCAGCGCCGAGACCGTGTCGATCACCTTCCGGTCCGGCACGACCGCGATCGCGTCGGCGCACAGGCTCGTGACGCGGCGGTTCACGGCGAACGACGCGAGGTGCTGCGCGTGGCAGCCGATCGCGCTCATCACGAGCGCGAGCCCGCTGCGCTGCGGATCGAGCAGCCAGCGCAGCCGGTTGTTCTGCGGCCCGTCCTCGATGCGCGGCGCGAGCCCGCTCTGCACGTACTCGACCTGCACGTAGCGCAGATCGCCGATCGCGCCGGCGTCGACCAGGTGGCGCGCGTAGCGCGTCATCGGGTAGGCGGAGTAGCCGTGCGCGATCGCGAACAGGCGCCCGTGGCGCCCGGTGCGCATCACGAGGTCGCGCGCCTCGCGCGCATCGTGCGTGACCGGCTTGTCGCACACGACGTCGAGGCCGGCGTCGAGCGCGGCGGCGGCGAGCGGGTAGTGCGTGTCGTTCGGCGTCATGATCGCGACCGCCTCGGCCGGGTCGGGGCGCGCGCGCTCCTTCGCGACGAGCTCGTCGAGGGTGCCGTAGCAGCGCTCGCGGTCGAAGCCGAGCGACGCGCCGCCGTCGCGCGACCGTGCAGGGTCGCCCGAGAACACGCCGCCGACGACACGCCACCAGCCGTCGAGCTCGGCCGCGCTGCGGTGCATGTGTCCGATCCACGATCCCGGGCCGCCGCCCAGAATCGCGAGCCTCAACGGCCGCCCGAACCGTTCACGCAATCCCGTCATCCCGCCTCCGCCTCCGGGTTCGTTCCCATGCGAACCCGCGGGCCTGCGATCATAGACGATTGCGCGGCCGAGCGGCATCGCGCGGCCCGGCCGACGCTCCGCGACTCGACGCGGCGCGCGCGACGCATTACCGTGTCGCACCCCGCATTCGACAGCCGCCGCCGCCCCGCCATGTCGTCCCTCCAGCGCATCGCCGACGTCGTCGACCGAGGCGCGGCCCGGTTCCCGGACCGTCCCGCGCTCGACGACGACGGCCGCGTTCTCACGTACGGCGACCTCGCCCGACGCGTCGACGCGTCGTCGGCCAGCCTCGCGGGTCTCGGCGTCCGCGCGGGCGATCGGGTGATCGTCGTCGGGGAGAACGGCGCGGAGGCGATCGTCCTGCTGTTCGCGATCGGCCGCCTCGACGCCTGGCCGGTGCTCGCGGCGGCGCGGCTCGGCGCGAACGAGGTCGATGCGATCGCATCGCTGTGCGAACCGCGGCTCGTGTTCTATCTGTCGGCGAGGTCGGACGCCGCGCGGAACCACGGCGCGCGCAGGGATGCCGTCGCGACGGTTCTCGCGCCGCTCGGCGCGATGCACGTCGAGCGGTGGCCGGGCGATCCCGAGCCCGAGCGACCTGGCGGCGGCGTCGCGGCGATGATCTGCACGTCCGGCACGACCGGCGCCCCGAAGGCAGCGATGCTCACGCACGCGAACGTCCTGTTCGTCGCCCGGGCGCAGGCCGCGTGGAGGCGCTATGCGCCCGACGACCGCGTGTATCTGCCGCTGCCGATCGCGTACGCGGGCGCGCTCGCGTCGATCGCCATGAGCACGCTCTTCGCCGACGGGTGCGTGCACCTGGCGCAGCGTTTCGCTCCCGAGGAGCTCGCGCGTGCGCTGCGCGAGGACGGCATCACCGTCGTACCGGGCGTGCCGGCGCTGCACGCGCGCTTCGTCGCGTGGGCGCGCGCGCATCCGGGCGTCTTCGACGCGCCGCGGTTGCGCATGGTGACGTCCGCCTCGTCGCCGCTCGACGTCGCCGTGAAGGCCGATGCCGAGGCGCTGTACGGATTGCCTCTCCAGAACGGATACGGGCTCACCGAGACCACCGCGGTCGTGTGCCAGCCGCGCCTCGCCGATCGGC
>JAKLIE010000359.1 GCA_022709775.1 Pseudomonadota bacterium | reverse complement strand
TCCTTCGCGCCTCCTGCAATTCGAAGTCCGGCCCGGTGGAGACCCGGGCGGCCATCCGCGCATTCTAGGCGCGCCGCGCGCGGCGGTGCGACGATTTTCTCGGGAATCCTTGATCCGGCCCCGGGCGCCCGGCGGAAACGAGCCATGCCCCGGCGATGCCCGTAGGACCTCGAACGCGTGGCATCCTTCGGGGATGCAAAGGCTCGCGCCGCTCGCCGCCGCCGCCGACCGCGACGATCCCTCCCCGCGCATCGCGTGGGCGATCGTCGCACTGCTCTCGGTCCTGCACGCGGCGCCGTTCTTCGTGGCGTTCGTCGAAGGCGACTTCGCGCGCGACCTGTACGCCGCGCTGCGCATCGCCCAGGGCCGCGAGTGGCTGGTCGAGGGGCCGGTGATCTCGGCGACGGCGCACCTCGGGCCCGTCTGGTACTACGCGCTCGCGATCCCGATGAAGCTCGGCGGATCGCTGACCGCGGTGGTCGCCGCCATCGCGGTGGCGAGCGCGCTGCAGTTTCCGCTCGCCTATCGGCTGGGAAGCGAGGCGTTCGACCGCCGAACCGGGATCGCGTGGGCGATCCTGCTCGCGATGCCGGGCGTCGGTAGCCTCGCATCGCTGTGGATCGCCCACCCGAGCGTGACCGCCACGCTCGTGCTCGGCGTGCTCTACGCGCTCCGGCGGGCGCACTCGGCCTCGTCGCCCGGCTGGCTCGCGGCCGCGGGCGCGGCATTCGGCCTCGCGCTGCACGCCCATCCGACGACGCTGCCGCTTGCGCTGCCGCTCGCCTGGGTCGCGATCGCGCACGCGCGAAACGGCGGTGCCGCCGGCCGTGCCGGCGCCGTCGCGGCCTTCGTGCTGGCTGCCGTGCCGTTCCTCCCACTGCTCGCGAACCTGCGCGACCATGCGGACGACGCGCTGCGGATGTCTCGGCACATGTCCAGCGACATGGCCGCGATTTCCGCAGCCGCGATCGCGAGAGTCTTCGCCGGCGCCGTCTGGCGCGTCTCCGACATCGTCGTCGGCACCTGGCTCGCCGGCGACGGACGCCCGCTGGCGGCGTGGCGGGCAACGGCCGCCGCGCTGTACCTGCTGGCGGCTGCCGGATGGGCGCTCCTGGCGCTGCGCGGTCCCCCGCGGTGGCGGCGGGCGGCGCTGGCGATCGCGATCGCTTTCGTCGCGTGGATGCTGTTCGTCGCGGCGATCCGGGGCGTCACCCGGTTCTACATGCTCTATGCGCCGCTGCCGCTGTTCGCGCTGGTCGTCGCTCTGGGGGTCAGGGGACTGGCCCTCCACGGGGGCGCCGCCGGAACGCTCGCCGGCCGCGCGCTGCTGGCGGGCGTCGTCGCCTGGGCACTCGCCACGACCTGTGCGCGTGTCGCACGTGCCCTCGCGGACGACGTGCGCGTGCCGCCGCTCCTCGGCGCGCACGTCGATCTGCAGCGGAGCGACACGCGCGCCTCCTACACGCGGCTCCACTACCTGTCGGTGCGTCACCTGGACGCGATCGGCAGGCGCCTGTGCGTCGACGGCCGCGTGCACGCGTTCGGCGAACTGGCGCAGGTCGTCGATACCCAGTTCAACGTCGCCGCGCAGATCCGCTGCGGAGACGCGAGCCGCGTCGTGATCGGCGGCACGCCGGGCCCGGGCGATCGCGCCTATTTCCTCCTGCAGCGCGACGCGCTGGAGCCCCGCATGGCCCTGCGCGACTTCGGAGGCTTCGGCTTCGGCAGGGTCGACGAGGTGCTGGTGCCGCGTCCCGCGCTGCCGCTCGCGCGCGGCGACGACTATCCGCCGCGCAAGGGATGTGGCGAGGCGGCGCGGTACGACCTCGCGTTCGAGACGAGCCGGGCGTCGACGCTCGTCGTCGCGAGCGGGCTCGCCGTCACCTGCCCGATGCGCGTGGTGCGGCTCGAGCGCGACGGCATCCCGGCCGAGGTGTCGACGGCCGCCGACTCGGCATGGACGCGCGCGCCGGACGGGCCGGCGCGATGGACGCTCGCCGTGGAGACCGGCGCCCCCGAGGCGCTTCAGGTGTTCACGGTGGCGCGGCCGGCCGGCGGGTCGAACCCGGCGACGCCCTGAGCGGCGCGGATGACGGCGTGCTTCGCACCGTCGGAACCCGGTCCCGGCGGTCGTTCCGCTTTCCAGTCCCGCGCCTTCATGCCAGAATCGGGCCAACCCATCGATTCCGAGGCATCACGCGATGCTGGATCGCGACGGCTATCGCCCTAACGTCGCCATCGTCATCGCCAACGGCAGGAACCAGGTCTTCTGGGGCAAGAGGATCCGCGAGCACTCGTGGCAATTCCCGCAAGGGGGCATCAACACCGGTGAGACGCCCGAAGCGGCGATGTACCGGGAGCTGCGCGAGGAGGTCGGACTTCTTCCCCGGCACGTCCGCGTTCTCGGCCGTACGCGAGACTGGCTGCGTTACGACGTCCCTCAG
The DNA here is from genome assembly GCA_022709775.1 of Pseudomonadota bacterium. The sequence continues at coordinate 687 of JAKLIE010000359.1, read as the reverse complement.
CACTGGATCAAGCGCGAATGGCGCGGGAGCTACCGCGGCCAGAAGCAGATCTGGTATCTGCTGCGCCTGACCGGGCGCGACACCGACGTTTCGCTCCGGGCGACCGACCACCCAGAGTTCGACGCGTGGCGGTGGCACGACTACTGGATCCCGCTCGAGAACGTCATCGAGTTCAAGCGCGAAGTCTACCGGCGGGCGCTCGTCGAGCTCGAGCGCTTCCTCCATGCGCGCCCGCAGACCCGACGGGAGCGCCTGTTCGGCGTTCAGCACACGGAGATGCCTCCCGGCTATGCGGAACCCGTCGAGGGGGGCTAGCTAGCGGAGGACCGGCTCGTTGCTCCCGCGGCGAACGTCGTCCGCGCCCCGGGACGGCGGGCGGCGGTCCTTCCGAAGCGCGCGCCGCGCGTCCCCCAACGAGGTGGCGACCCGGAGCGGCCCTTCGGTCGGATGCCGATAGCGCGCCGCCGGGGGCGGCTCGCCGACCCGACGCAGAGCGCTACATCATCGCGCGGCGCATCGTCGACGCCCCCATGCCGGCGCCCGACAGCACCATGCCGCCCAGGATGCCGAGGGCGATCCCGCACAGCACGACGATCAGCGTGAACGGAATGGCCTTGTCGGCGGTGCACTTGCGCAGCACGGGCGCGCCCAGGAAGAACGTGTACCACGCGTAGATCGACGCCATCA
>JAKLIE010000358.1 GCA_022709775.1 Pseudomonadota bacterium | reverse complement strand
GCCGTCCGCCGCGCCCGTGCGCGCGAGGATCTCCCGCAGCACGCCTTCGGGGAGGAACTTGACGATAGGCGACTGCAGGCCCTGGTCGTTCGGCTTGCTCGCGTCGTTGACCTTGATGTAGGCCAGCCCCTTCGCGCCGTAGATCGCGACGAACGTCGTGTAGTCGTCGATCTCCTTGCGCGTGAGGCTGCCGCCGCCGGGCACGCGGAGCGCGGCGACGCGACCGTTCGCCATCTCCGCCGCGCCGCGGAACACCTTGAAGTCGACGCCTTTCATGAGGTCCGTGAGCTCGGTGAGCCTGAGCGGGATGCGCAGGTCCGGCTTGTCGGAGCCGTAGTCGCGCATCGCGTCGGCGAACGCCATCACCGGGAACGGATCGGGCAGCTCCTCGCCGAGCGCGTCGCGGAACATCCTGCGGACGAGGCCCTCCATCATCGGCCGGATCTCGTCCTCGCCCAGGAACGAGGTCTCGATGTCGATCTGCGTGAATTCGGGCTGGCGGTCGGCGCGCAGGTCCTCGTCGCGGAAGCACTTGACGACCTGGTAGTAGCGGTCGAAGCCCGCCATCATCAGCATCTGCTTGAACAGTTGCGGCGACTGCGGCAGCGCGTAGAACTGGCCGTGGTGGATGCGCGACGGGACCAGGAACTCGCGCGCCCCCTCGGGGGTCGACTTGTAGAGGAACGGCGTCTCGATGTCCACGAAGCCGAGCTCGTCCAGGTACCGCCGCGCCGACATCGCCGCGCGGTAGCGCGTCATCAGGTTCTTCTGCATCACCGGGCGGCGCAGGTCGAGCACGCGGTGCTCGAGGCGCACGGTCTCGGAGAGATTGTCGTCGTCGAGCTGGAACGGCGGCGTGACCGAGGCGTTCAGGATCTCGATCTCGTGCGCGAGCACCTCGATTCCGCCGGACGTGAGGTTCGGGTTGACGGTGCCTTCGGGACGCGGGCGCACGAGCCCGGTGACGCACACGCAGAATTCGTTGCGCAGCTTCTCGGCCGTCGCGAACGTCGCGGCGCGGTCGGGGTCGCACACGATCTGGACGAGACCCTCGCGGTCGCGCAGGTCGACGAAGATGACGCCGCCGTGGTCGCGGCGCCGGTGGACCCAGCCGGCGAGCGTCACGGTCCGGGCGAGATAGCGGGTGTCGATGCGGCCGCAGTAGTCGGTGCGTTTCAAGGCGTGCTCCGGGAAACGATGCGTAGTCGGGGGAGAATGGCGGGACGGACCGGCCGCGCGCGCCGGTTCCCCGCTCGGGGCCGCGGCGCGAACGCCGGTCCGGTCAATTTCGGGAGGCGACCGCCGGACCGGCGTCGGCGGCCGGCGCACGCGAGGCTGGCAGCGCCGGGCCGCGCGGGGCGGCCACGCCCATCGAGATGATGTACTTGAGCGCCTCGTCGACCGACATCTCGAGCTCGCGCACGCGCGAGCGGGGCAGCATCAGGAAGTAGCCGCCGGTCGGGTTCGGCGTCGTGGGCACGTAGACGCTCACGTGGTCGCCCGGCAGGTGCGGCGCGATCGAGCGGTCCGGCGTTCCGGTGAGGAAACCGATCGTCCAGCACCCTTCGCGGGGGAACTCGACGAGCAGCGCCTTGCGGAACGCGTTTCCCTTGTCGGAAAGCAGCGTGTCGCTCACCTGCTTGACCGACGAGTAGATCGACTTGACGACCGGGATGCGTCCCAGCACCGCCTCCCAGACGAGGATGAGGCGGGCGCCGAGGATGTTCGCCGCGACGACGCCGGTCGCGAGCAGGATCACGAACGAGAGCACGACGCCCAGCCCCGGGATGTGGTAGCCGATCAGGCGATCCGGGTTCCAGGTTTCGGGCAGGACCGCCAGCGTCTGGTCGAGCGTCGTCACGAGGAAGTGCAGCACCCAGATCGTGATGCCGAGCGGGGCCCAGACGAGGAGCCCGGCGATCAGGTAGCGCTTCATCGCGGCGTGGCGAACGGGCAGGCGGGCGCGCGGCGCGTCAGTGGCAGGAGCAGCCGGATCCGCAGCCGGTGGACGGAGCGGGCGTGTCGCTCTTCGATTCCGCCTTCGCTTCCGCCTTCGCTTCCGAAGGGGCGTCGGTCGCCGCCCCGGCGCCGGCCGCGGCAGGCTTCGCGCCGCCGCGGAAATCGGTCTGGTACCAGCCGCTGCCCTTCAGCTGGAAGCCGGGGGCGGTGAGTTGCTTCTGCAGCGCGGCCTCTCCGCACTTCGGGCAATCGGTGAGGGCGGGCTCGCTGATTTTTTGCAGCGCGTCGAGCTCGTGCCCGCAGCGGCCGCAACGGTAGGCGTAGATCGGCATGCCAGTCTCCGGTCGTCCTCGCGCCCGTGAAAGGGCGCGCGAAAAGCACTTGATTCGAAACGGGAAATTATATCGGATTTCGCGTGTGCCGTCGCGGCACCCGCGGACGGCCGTACGCCTTCCGGAACATGGGGTCCGCACGGCGCAGTTCAAAGTGCATTATCCTCGGCCGGTCGACCGCGTCGTCCCTCGAAGCGAGGCTCATGAGCGAATACTGGATCTGGTGGATCGCCGCCGCCCTGCTCGTCGGGGCGGAGCTCCTGACCGGAACCTACTACCTGCTGGCCGTCGGGCTCGCGCTCGGGATCGGCGGCATGGCCGCCTGGCTGGGCGCCACGGCGCCGGTGCAGTTCGCGATCGCGGCGATCGCCGGCGTCCTGCTCACTGTCGCGGCCCACCAGTGGCGCATGCGCCGTGCGCTGCCGCCGCCGCAGCCTCCGCTCGACGTCGGGCAGACGGTGCACGTCGAGCACTGGAACGCGGACGGCACCGCCCGCGTCGCCTACCGGGGCACCCAGTGGACGGCAGAGCTCGAAACGCCCGACACGCCGCGCGCGCGAACGATGGTCATCGTGGCGATGCGCGGATCGATCCTCGTCGTTGCCGATCGCCGCGCGTGACGCGGCACCACCGGAGGAAGGCGCCGCCATGTTCGGGATAGGCTCGTCGCTGTTCACGCTCGCGCTGTTCGCGGTCGCGCTGATCGTCATCATCCGCGCGATCCGCGTCGTGCCCCAGCAGCACGCCTGGATCGTCGAGCGGCTGGGGCGGTTCTACGCGGTGCTCGAGCCGGGGCTCAACTTCGTGATCCCGTTCGTCGACCGCGTCGCGTACCGGCACGACCTGCGCGAGATTCC
>JAKLIE010000357.1 GCA_022709775.1 Pseudomonadota bacterium | reverse complement strand
GCGATCCTGGCCGCGTCGGTGGTGGAGCGCGTGACGGCAGAACGCCGAAGCCTCCCTCACGACATGCTCTTCGCGATGAACCGGACGGCCGAGGCGATAGGCGAGGCGGTGCTGGGGGCCGGCGGCGAGGTCGTCGAGTACACCGGCGAGGGGGTGCTGGCGGTGTTCGCCGACGACGACGGCGCCGGATCGGGAGCGGCGCGCGCACTGACCGCCGCGCGCGGCATCGAGCGTCGCATCGCCGTGCTCGCCGCGGGGCTCGCACGCGAATGCGGGGTCGAGCCGCTGGTGCACGTCGGCGTGCACTCGGGCGTCGCGGTGCAGGGCGAGATCGCGTTCCGCGGGCGAAGGTCGCGCGCGGTCGTCGGCCGGGCGGTCGACGTCGCGAGGCTCCTGCCGGAAGCCGCGCGCAGCGCGGGCCGCTGCTTCGCGATCAGCGCGTCGGCGCTGGACGAGGCCGGGGCGCAGGCGCCGGCAGCGGGCACGGCGCGGTCCCTCGCCCTCGGCGGCACGGACCTCGCCGTCTGGATCGTCGACGCCGTTCCGCGCGACGGGCGCGGCGATCAGCCGTAAGGCGTGTGGTGCGGCGGGACTCGCGCCGAAACCGCGCGCTTCTCCGGCGGGAACACGAAGAAATTGCGCACCATCCCGCCCAGCGCCATCACGACCAGGAACACGGTGCCGCCGGCCATGATCGACAGGTACATCGGCATGCCCGCGTGGCCCCCCTTGACGACGACCGCGTCGGCGTAGAGCGCCATCCCGACGACGATGCCCGCGGGCACCGCGACCACGAACACGGCCGCGTTGTAGATCGCGAGGGGGCGCGACGCAACGCCGGGCGGGTTGGTGTGGAAATAGGCCCACACGGTCACGCCGAGCAGGGCCACCAGCAGCACCATCATGAACGCCATGGACGACCTCGTGTCGGACAATGCGCCGCATCATGCGCGATCGGCGCAGGGGCGGACTTGACGCGGATCATCGTGCGCCGCGCACGCCGGTTTGACGGACGCATTGTAGGGCAACTGGGGCAAGCGGCCGGTCGCCCTCGTCCGGTGGCCGGCGCGCCTCGGAATCCGCGAGGCGACGGCGTCGCCCCGACTGCCCTCGGACGCGACATCGCGTGAACGCGGATCGCCCCTGCAACGGAAGGGAGCGGGGGCACGCCACGCGCCTGTCTTCCGCCCGCGCTCCGACGCCGGTATCATCGTCCGCGATCCGACACGAAGGAGCTGCCGCATGATCCGCTTCGCCACCGAACGCCGCCGCGCGCTCCGCGCCACGATCGGCGTCGTCCTCGCGCTCGCCGCCGGCACCGCTTCCGCCCAGGGCTACCCGACGAAGCCGATCAAGCTCCTCGTTCCGCTCGCGGCGGGCAGCACGGCGGACATCGTCTCGCGCTTCGCGGGCCAGGAGCTCGGCAAGGCGCTCGGCCAGCCGGTCGTCATCGAGAACAAGCCGGGCGCCGGCGGCACGATCGCGATGGCCGAGCTCGCCCGCTCGGCGCCCGACGGCTACACGATCGCGTTCGCGTCGCAGGGCACGCTGGTGTTCAACCAGGCGATCTACGCGAAGCCCGGCTACGACTCGGTCAGGGACTTCGCGCCGGTCTCGTTCGTCGGCGGCGTGTCGAACGTGATGATCGTCCCGCCGTCGAGCACGGCGACGAAGCCGCTGGACATCGTCGCGGCGGCGAAGGCGAAGCCCGGCGAGCTCACGTTCTCCTCCGGCGGCGCGGGGACGAGCCACCACCTGTCCGGCGTGCTTTTCGGCCAGGTGACCGACACGAAGCTCGTGCACGTGCCCTACAAGGGCGCGCCGCAGGGCGTGCAGGCGGTGATGGCGGGCGAGGTCGCGATGGGCTTCTTCAACACGCCGACGGTGATCTCGCAGATCAAGGGCAACCTCGTCAAGCCGCTCGGCGTGACGAGCCTCAAGCGCTCGCCGCTCCTGCCCGACGTGCCTACGCTCGACGAGCAGGGCATCAAGGGCTACGAGGTCAACACGTGGTTCGGATTCGTCGCGCCGGCGGGGACGCCGGCCGACGTCGTCGCGAAGCTTAACGCGGAGCTCAACAGGATCTTCGCGTCGCAGGAAGCGAAGGACAAGCTCGGGCCGCAGGGCTTCGACCTCGCGCCGCCGATGACGCCGGCGACCTTCGGCAAGCTCGTCGTCGACGACCTCGCGAAGTGGGTGCCGATCGTCAAGGCAGCCGGCGCAACGGCGAACTGACCGGCGTCCTCGAACCCACCACCGGGGTCAGATTTAAATCTGACCCCGGTTTGCGCATGACCCGGGTTTGCGCCCAACGGCGAACTGGTCGCAGCACCCGCCGACGGCGACACGGGCGCCCGCCCCTCGGGGGAAGCGTGCAGCGCACGCTTCGGCGAATCACAACCCCGCCGCGTCCGCGATCAGCTTGCGCAGCTCGCGCCGCATCCGCTCGCGCACCGGCGCGGCAGCTCGGCTGCGGTTGAGGTTCTCGAGCTCGTACGGATCGCGCTCGAGGTCGTAGAGCTCGTCGAGCTCGCCGTTGCGCGCGCGGTTGACCCAGTGGATGTACTTCCAGCGATCGGTGCGCACCGCCTTGTAGGTCATGCCGACGAGCCAGGGCATCGCCTGCTCGGCCCAGTACTCGACCAGGAACGACTTGCGCCAGCCCGCGCGGCTGCCCTTGCGCGCGGGTTTCGAGCCGCGCGCGAAGAGCGGCAGCAGCGACCGGCCCTGGACCTGCGGTCCGGGCTTTCCGCCCGCGAGCTCGATCATCGTCGGCGCGATGTCCTGGCAGATCACGAGATCGGTGACGCGCGTTCCCGCCTTCACCCTGCGCGGATATCTCACGAGGAACGGCGAGCGGATCCCCTCCTCGTACGCGAAGCGCCGCTCGGGACCGAGCGCGTGCTCGCCGAAGAAGAAGCCGTTGTCGCTGGCGAACACGACGAACGTGTTGTCGAGCTCGCCCTGCCGCTCGAGCTCCTCGAAGATCGCCCCCATCCCCTCGTCGACCGCCGCCATCATCTGCGCGCGCGCCCGGATCTCCTCCTGCGAGCCCGACTTGAGCGCGTCGAGGATCTTGCGCGCGGTCTCGCTCGTCTTCATCGCGAAGCACTCGGCCCAGGCGGGCTTGTGCCGGACGACCTCGTCGG
>JAKLIE010000356.1 GCA_022709775.1 Pseudomonadota bacterium | reverse complement strand
CAGGTGGCCTGCATGATGGACTTCGCGCCGCTGATCTGGCCCACCATCAACAGCTACAAGCGCCTGGTCGATGGCTTCTGGGCCCCCGTCAAGCCCACCTGGGGCATGGACAACCGCACCGCCAGCTTCCGCGTCATCGCCGGCAGCCCCAAGGCGACGCGGCTGGAAACCCGCTGCCCCGGCGCCGACGTGAACCCGTACCTCGCGCTCGCCGCATGCATCGCGGCGGGCATGCACGGCATCGAGAAGAGCCTCAAGCTCAAGGCGCCGCCGGTCGAGGGCACGAACAGGGGCGGCGAGAACGTTCCGCGCGCGCCGCGCTCGCTCGCCGAGACGACGAAGATCTTCCGCGGCTCCGACGTCGCGCGCGACTGGTTCGGCGACGAGTTCGTCGATCACTTCGCCGCCACCCGCGAGTGGGAATGGCGGCAGTGGCAGGACTCGGTGACCGACTGGGAGTTGAAGCGCTACTTCGAGATCGTCTGACCTCGCCCCTCCCGCCTCGACCAACGGACAAGAACGGAATTCCCGACGTGGCCATCGACCGATTCGCCTTCCCCACCACCATCCAGTTCGGCCCCGGTGCCGCGAAGCTCGTCGGCCCGCATCTGGTCGAGCGGAAGCTCGAGCGCCCGCTGCTCGTCACCGACCGCGCGCTCGCGAAGCTGCCGGTGGCGACCGCCTTCGCCGCCGAGCTCCGCAAGGCCGGGCTCGACGTCGGCGTATTCGAGGGGATCTGGGGCAACCCGACCGTGTCGCAGGCGAACGCCGGCGGCGCCGCGTTCCGCGCGCACCGGGCCGACTGCGTCGTCGGGCTGGGCGGCGGGGCGGCGCTCGACGTCGCGAAGATCGTCGGCGTGATCGGCACCGCGGGCGGCAGCGCGCTCGAGTACGCGTGGGACCACCCCCAGGTGCGCGCGATCCCCGACGCGATCCCCTACTTCGTCGCGCTCCCGACTACCGCCGGCACCGGCTCCGAGGTCGGGCGCTCGGCGGTCGTCTCCGAGGACGACACGCACGTCAAGCGCATCGTGTTCTCGCCGAAGATCCTCGCGAGGCAGGTGTTCGCCGACCCGGAGCTGACGCTCGGCCTCCCGGCCGGCGTGACGGCCGCGACCGGCATGGACGCGCTCACGCACAACGTCGAGTCGTACCTGTCGCCCGCCTACCATCCGCTGTGCGACGGCATCGCGCTCGAAGGCGCGCGCATCGCCGCGCGCGCGCTCCCCACCGCGGTGCGCGACGGCTCGAATCTCCATGCGCGCGGCGAGATGCTGATGGCCTCGATGATGGGCGCGATCGCGTTCCAGAAGGACCTGGGCGCCGTCCACTCGTGCGCGCACGCGCTCTCGACGGTCGCCGACCTGCACCACGGGCTTGCGAACGGCGTGATGATCGACCACGTGATGGGGTTCAACCTGCCTACCGCGGTCGCGAAGATGGCGGAGCTCGCCCGCGTCTGCGGCGCGACCGGCGGAGCCTCGGGCAGCGAGGAAGCGCGTGCCGCCTCGTTCATTCCCTGGCTCCGGGAGCTCAAGGCGTCGATCGGCATTCCTGCAAGGCTCTCCGGCATCCAGGGCGGCCGTCCGGTCACCCGCGCGGATCTCCCGCGCCTGGTCGAGGTCGCGTTCGCCGACCTGTGCCACCAGACCAACCCGCGCAAGTGTACGAAGGCCGACTTCGAGGCGCTGTTCGCCTCGTCGCTCTGACGCGCCCGCGCCGCGACTGCGAGCCATGATCAAGATCGGCATCTCGGCGTCGTTCTTCCACGAGGATCCGAAGCGCGCGATCTTCAAGGGGATGACGCTCCAGTACATCGAGCAGAACGTCGCGCACTGGCTGATGCAGCGCGACGTGCTGTCGTTCATGATTCCCTCGCCCGACGGGCGCACGCGCCGGGAGGACAGCCGCATCACGCTCGACGCCTACGCGCAGGAGCTCGACGGCCTCGTGCTGATGGGCGGCTCGGACGTCTGTCCCGAGACCTACGGCGAGAAGGCGATCCGGCCCGAGTGGAACGGCGACCGCGTCCGCGACGAGTACGAGATCGGCCTGCTGAACGCGTTCGTCGCGCGCCGCAAGCCGGTGCTCGGCGTGTGCCGCGGCGCTCAGGTGATCAACGTCGCGATGGGCGGCACGCTGTGGCAGGACATCGGCACGCAGGTCCCCGGCGCGCTCGTCCACCGCAACTGGGAGATCTACGAGAAGAACACGCACGCGACCGCGATCGTGCCCGGGTCGTCGCTCGCGAAGCTCTACCCGGGCGCGACGCTCGTCAAGACCAATTCGATCCACCACCAGGCGGTGAAGGACCTCGGCCGCAACCTGGTGGCCGAGGCGTGGTCCGAGCCCGACCGCATCGTCGAGGCGATCCGCTGGACCGGCCCGTCGTACGTGCTCGGCGTCCAGTGGCACCCCGAATTCCACCCGGAGGGCGATCGGTCGTTCATCGACGACCGGCCGATCCTCGACGACTTCCTGCACCACGCCAGCCTGCACAAGAACGCCGCCTACGCCCTATGAAGATCGTCAATCCCTGGAACGGCGCCACGATCGCCGACGTTGCCACCGACGACGCCCGCGCCGTCGCCGCCAAGTACAGGCTGGCGCGAACTGCGCAGCCGCGCTGGGCCGCCGTGCCCATCCGCAAGAGGATCGAGACCATCGCGCGGTTCCGCGAGCGCATCGTCGCGCTCGAGGAGACGCTCGCGCGCACGCTGACGCGCGAGGTGGGCAAGCCGATCCGCCAGTCGCGAAACGAGCTGAAGGGCCTGCTCGGGCGGCTCGACTTCTTCCTCACCGAGTCGACGCGCGCGCTGCGCGACGAGAAGGTGCTCGTCGACCACGCCGGCAAGCTCGAGGAGCGGATCTCGCACGAGCCGCTCGGCGTCGTCGCGAACATCTCGGCGTGGAACTACCCCTACTTCGTCGGCAGCAACGTGTTCGTTCCGGCGCTGGTCGCCGGCAACACGGTCCTCTACAAGCCGTCCGAGTACGCGACGCTGACCGGCCTGCACATCGCAGAGCTGCTGCACGAGTCGGGCGTGCCCGACGACGTGTTCGTCCCGGTGATCGGCGGCGGCGAGACCGGCGCGGCGCTCCTGCGCCAGAGCGTCGACGGCGTGTTCTTCACCGGCTCGTACGCGACC
>JAKLIE010000355.1 GCA_022709775.1 Pseudomonadota bacterium | reverse complement strand
CGTGACACGCGACATGACGCCGTCGGACAGCACGCGGACGCGGTCCCCCGGCTTGAACCTCGGCTCCTCGAAGTCCTGGACGATCGCGACGAGTGCGCCGCTGTCCAGGCGCACGGTGACCTCGGCACCCTGCCGCTGCGTCGCGCCTTCTTCCATCGCGCCACCGATGACGCCCCCGAGGATCGCGCCGATGATCGAGCCCACGACGTTCGCGTTCCAGCTGCCTCCCGCGTAGCTCCCCGCGATCGAGCCGACCATCGCGCCGCTCACGCTGCCCACGCCGGTCTGGAATCCCCCGATGCGCACGTCGCGCACCGACTCGACGACGCCGAACTCCACCGACTGGACGCGCGCCGCCTGCGCCGGCCCGTAGACGTTCGGGCCCGGCACGGGCACGCATCCCGCGGCGGCGAGCGCGAGCGCGGCCACGAAGGCGAGACGGCGGAGGATGGAGGCGCTCACCAGGGGGAGCTTCCGAACGATTCCCGGTACAACGTCGCCACGCGCTCCCGGTTGACCGCATGGTTCTGGCCGCCGCGCGAGCCGATCTTGAGTGCCCCTAGCGTCGAGGCCGGCCGGTGCGCTCCCACTCCCACGCCTGCGCGAGGCCGTAGAGCAGGCCCGCGCGGTACGCGTCGCCGCAGCCGGTAGGATCGACGATCGCCTCCGCGCGCGCGGGCGGGACATGGAGCGTCCGTCCGCCGGCGTGGATCACCGATCCGTCGCCCCCCATCGTGACGATCAGCGCGTCGACGCGCTTCGCGATCGCCTCCAGCGAGCACCCGGTGCGCTCCGACAGGAGCCTGCCCTCGTAGTCGTTGCACGCGACGACCGCCGCGCCGTCGACCATCGCGAGGAGTTCCTGCCCGTCGAACAGCGTGATGCCCTGCCCGGGATCGAATACGTAGGGGACGCCGCCTTCGCGGAAGCCCGCCGCGTGCTGCATCATTCCCTCGCGTCCGTCGGGCGCCACGATCCCCCACGCCACGCCCGCGACGTCGCCGACCCGGTTGTCGTGCGAGCGCGTCATCGCGCCCGGGTGGAACGCGGTGATCTGGTTGTCGTCGAGGTCCGTGATGATGAACGCCTGCGCCGTGTAGGTGCCGGGCACGTGGCGCACGCCGTCGAGTCCGATCCCCAGCGATTCGAGCCGGTCGCGGTACGCGCCGCCGTCGTCGCCCAGCGTCGCCATCACGACCGGCGCGCCGCCCAGCCCGCGCAGGTTGTAGGCGATGTTGCCCGCGCAGCCGCCCCACTCGCGGCGCATCTCGCCCACGGTGAACGACACCGACAGCATGTGCGCCTGGTCGGCCAGGATGTGCCGGCCGAACCGGTCGGGGAACACCATGATGGTGTCGTAGGCGAGCGAGCCGCAGATCAGCGTCTTCATCGGGGAGGCGGGGCCGGGACGGCGTCGGGAAAGAACGCGAGTTTAGCGCCCCGGCGAAGGGATCGAGCGTCCGGCCCGGTTCCGCCGGCGCCGGGCGTCCCCCGCCCGACGCCGGATGCTCGTGCGACCGCTCAGCCGACGCTCTCGCGGGAGAGTTCGCGAACGATGCCCTGCTGGCGCCGCGAGACGGGAAGCGTCTCGTCCAGGCCGTTCAGCAGCACTTCCCAGTGCGCGTCGCCGTCGTCGTTCACGCGCCGCTCGAAGCCGCGAACCGCCTCGCGCGCGACCAGGCAGTTGCGGTGCACGCGCACGAAGCGGTGTCCGAACTCCTGCTCGAGCCGCGTGAGGGACTCCTCGAGCAGGAACTCGCGGTCCCTGGTACGGATCGTGATGTACTTGAACTCGGCCTTGAGGAAGATCACGTCGTCGATCGGCACGAGCACGACGCGCGAGCGCTCGGTCACCGACAGGAACCGGCGCGCGTTCGACGGCAGGAGCGAGATCCGCTCGGCGGTGAGCGGCCGCAGGCGCGGCACCTTCTGCAGTGCCAGGAGCAGGCGCTGCACGCGCACCGGCTTCACGAGATAGTCGACGGCGTTGACCTCGAACGCCTCGAGCGCGTGCTCGTGGAACGCCGTGGTGAACACGACGACCGGCGGGCGCGGAAGCTTGAGCAGGTGGCGCGCGAGCTCGATGCCGTCCATGTCCGGCATGTGGATGTCGGTGAGCACGAGGTCCGGCGGCGCCGACTGCATCAGGTCGAGCGCCTCGCGGCCGTTCGCCGCCTCGCCGACGACGGCGATCGGCAGCGATGCCGAGCAGTCGTCGAGGAGCTCGCGCAGACGGCGCCGCGCCGGCGTCTCGTCGTCGACGACCATCACGCGGAGCGGCGCGTCAGCCATGCGCTCCTCCCGCCCGCAGCATGCCGTCGGGACTGCGCGGTCGCGGCTCGGCCCGCGCGGCGCGCGTGCCGTCGGCCGACGGCTTCAGCGGCGATTCGGTCCGATAGGGCATCCTGATGTGGACTTCGTAGGCATGGTCGAGCACTTTCGAATCGAGGGAGGCCTCGGCGTCGAAGTGCAGCGCGAGCCGCTCGCGGACGTTGTCGAGTGCCATCTTGTTGCCCGAGTGGTGGCTGCCGCCGGACGCGCGGTAGGGATTGCGCAGCACGGCGTGCACCTCGCCTTTCGAAAGGAAGATGTTGACGGAGACGATCCCCGGCTCGCTCGACGGCTCGATGCCGTGGTAGACCGCGTTCTCGAGGAGCGGCTGCAGCACGAGCGGCGGAACGAGCGCGTCGGCCGGCATGCTCTTCACGTTCCAGTCGACGCCGAGCCGGTCGCCGAGCCTGAGCTTCTCGAGCTCGAGGTACTGGCGGCAGAGCTCGACCTCGTCGGCGAGCGGCGCGAGCTCGCGGTTGTCGCGCATCAGGACGCGGAACAGGTCGGCCATGTCGTGCAGCGCTTCCTCGGCCCGGCGCGGATCCTTGCGCACGAGCGAGAGGACGCCGTTGATGCTGTTGAACAGGAAATGCGGGCGGATGCGCGCCTGCAGCGCCTGCAGCCGCGCCTCGGTGATCGCCGGCGACAGCGCGCGGGCGCGAAGGCGGAAGTAGGCGAGCAGCAGCGCGGTCGCGGCGATCGCGAGGAGCAGGTGCTTGAGCAGCGTGTCGCCGACTCCCGGGAGCAGCCTGAGGACCAGGAGGTGGACGGCGAGCCCGACGACGACGGTGACGGCGAAGACGAGGGCGGCGCCGATGCGGTAGGG
>JAKLIE010000354.1 GCA_022709775.1 Pseudomonadota bacterium | reverse complement strand
CGGCAGGTCGGTGAGGTTCGCGATGCCCCCTACGTTCACGACGACCCGGTGCGCTCCGGCGTCGCCGAAGAGCGCGGCGTGGAACGCGGGCACCAGCGGAGCACCCTGCCCGCCGGCCGCCACGTCGCGACGCCGGAAGTCGGCGACGACGGCGACGCCCGCGCGCTCGGCCACGCGCGCCGCGTCGTTGAGCTGGATCGTCCAGCCGAGGTCGGGACGGTGGCGCACGGTCTGCCCGTGCACGCCCGCGGCAGCCAGCGTCGCCGCGTCGACGGCTGCGTTGGCGCACGCCGCGAGGATCGCTTCCGCATAGAGGTCGGCGAGCGCGATCGACGCGCCGGCGGCACGGACGAGCTCGTCGGGTCCGCTCGACTGAAGCTCGGCGAGCGTCGCGCGGAGCTCGCGGGGGAAGGGCACATGGGCGGCCCCGAGCGTCTCGCACACCCGGCCCGGGCCGGCGGCGAAGTCGGCGACGACGGCGTCGACGCCGTCGAGACTCGTGCCGGACATCACACCCGCGTAGCGCTCGCGGGACATGGCGACGGTCAATCCAACGCGGCGAGAACGGCGTCCGGCAGGCGTCGCGCGACGGCGAGCTGCTCGGCGACCGGAGCGATCGCCGCGGCGAACGCGCCGCGCTGCGCCGCCGGAATCGCCTCGGCGCTGGGCATCGCGACCGTCAGCGGGTTGCGCGGCTCGTCGCCGACGCGGAACTCGTAGTGCAGGTGCGGGCCGGTCGCCCAGCCGGTCTGGCCGACGTGGCCGATCGTGTCGCCCTGCCCGACGCGCGCGCCCGCCGTCACGCCCTTCGCGAACCGCGACAGGTGGGCGTACAGCGTCGAGTACGAGCCGCCGTGCCGGAGGATGACGACGTTGCCGTAGCCGCCCTGCCGGCCCGCGAACGCGACGACGCCGCTCGCGGTCGCGCGGATCGGCGTCCCCGTCGGCGCGCCGTAGTCGACGCCACGGTGCGCTCTCCACGTATTCAGGATCGGGTGCATGCGCGCGAGCGTGAAGCCGCTGGTCACGCGCGAGAACTCCATCGGCGAGCGCAGGAACGCCTTGCGCGCGTTGCGGCCATCCTCGGTGTAGTAGCCCTCGGTGCCGTCCGGGGCGGTCCACCGGAACGCGCGCAGCACCTTGCCGCGGTTCTCGAACTCGGCGGCGAGGATGCGGCCCGTGCCGGCGGGATCGCCGTCGACGTGCAGCGTCTCGTAGAGCACGGCGAAGCGGTCGCCGCGGCGCAGGTCGTGGTAGAAGTCGATGTCGCCGGAGAACGCGTCGGCGAGCGCGAGCGTGATCGCGTCCGGCAGCCCGGCTGCGTCGGCGGCGCCGAACAGCGACGAGGCGATGACGCCGGACTTGAGCGCGACACGCGTCTCGACGTCCGCTTCGCCGCGGCTCGCGTGCAGGCCGTCGCGGTCGCGGCGGATCGTCAGCATCTGCGACGCCGCGGGCGAGAAGCGCAGCTCGACGAGCGCGCCTTCCGCATCGGTGGCCACGCGGACCGCCTGGCCGGGCTTCAACTGGTAGAGCAGGCGCGCCGCCGGGTCGGTGCGCACGAGCGAGCGCAGCTCGGCATCGTCGACACCGGCGCGGGCGAGCAGCTCGCCGATCGTGTCGCCGCGGCGGACGCGCTCCTCGCGCCAGTAGGGGGCGCCGGCGCCCTCGCCGGCCGCATCCCCGACCGTGGGCAGCGCGAGATCGCGCACCGTGAGGGTCGTCGGCACCGGGTCGACGGTCGTGCCCGGGGCGAGGCCGAACGCGGCGACTCCGGTCAGCCCGAGGGCCGCTATCGCCACCATCCACCACCTCGACGGGCGCGCGACGGACCGCAGCGCCCCGGCCCCGCCGGGGCGATCGGCTAGAATGTCGCGCTCGCGCTCGAGCATGTCGTCGGGTTCGCCGGCCATCGCGGAATATTACCAAATCACGCATGCAAAGCTCATTCCAGGGTCGGACACCATGAGCCTCACGATCTACGGCATCGCCGCCT
The DNA here is from genome assembly GCA_022709775.1 of Pseudomonadota bacterium. Next base: position 1,167 of record JAKLIE010000354.1, on the reverse strand, counting down.
CCCGGGCCTTCCGCGTCCTCTGGGCGGCGCGCGAGCTGGGGCTCGCGTACGAGCACGTCAAGCACCACTACAAGGGTCCCGAGATCAAGCGGCCGGACTACCTCGCCGTGCATCCGCTGGGGGTGGTCCCCGCCATCGTCGACGACGGCTTCGCGCTCTTCGAGTCGCTCGCGATCAACCTCTACCTCGCACGCAAGGCCGGCAGACTGTGGCCCGCGACGCTGCACGGCGAGGGCCTCGTCTACCAGTGGACGCTGTTCGCGTCCTCGGAGGTCGAGACGCCGATGGGCCAGTGGTTCTACCACACGACGTTCCTGCCCGAGGCCGAGCGCAAGCCGGAGACCGCCGCGGACGCCGCGGCCAGGCTCCCCCTCCGGCTGGACGTCGTCGAGGCGGCCCTCGCGAAACGCGCCTGGCTCGCCGACGACACGTTCACGATCGCGGACCTCAACCTCGCCGCCGTGCTGTTCCGCGCGCCGGCGTTCGGCCTCGACCGCTGGCCGAAGCTGAAGGACTGGCACGCCCGCTGCTATGCGCGGCCGGCGGCGCGCGCCGCCGTCGCCGATCGGGACGCGAAGGGATGACGGTGATGACCGGGGCGATCGACATCGACCACCAGATCGAGGTCGCGCGGCGCGGCGCCGACGAGCTGATCGTCGAGAGCGAGCTTCGCGCCAAGCTCGCGCGCGCTCGGTCGACGAACCAGCCGCTGCGCATCAAGCTCGGTCTCGACCCGACCGCGCCCGACATCCACCTCGGGCACACGGTCGTGCTGAACAAGATGCGGCAACTGCAGGACCTCGGCCACCAGGTGATCTTCCTGATCGGCGACTTCACGTCGATGATCGGCGATCCCTCGGGCCGCAACGCGACCCGGCCGCCGCTCACGCGCGAGGCGATCCGCGCGAACGCCGAGACCTACCACGCGCAGGCGTCGAAAGTGCTCGATCCCGCGCGCACCGAGATCCGCTACAACTCGGAGTGGTGCGAGCCGCTCGGCGCCGCCGGCATGATCCGGCTCGCGTCGCAGTACACGGTCGCGCGGATGCTGGAACGCGACGACTTCCACAAGCGCTACACGAGCCACCTTCCGATCGCGGTCCACGAGTTCCTCTACCCGCTGATGCAGGGCTACGACTCGGTCGCGCTGAAGTCGGACATCGAGCT
>JAKLIE010000353.1 GCA_022709775.1 Pseudomonadota bacterium | reverse complement strand
CTCGCCGCTCTACCGCGGCCTGGTCGCCGCAGCCGTAGAGAGCGGCCGGCTTCCCGACGTGCTGGGGCGTCTGGCCGACTACCTCGAGGCGCGCATCGCGCTGCGCGAGCGCTTCACGACCGCGCTGATCTACCCGGCGCTGGTCGGCGTCATCGCGCTCGCCGTGATCGCCGTGCTCCTCGTCTACGTCGTGCCGCAGGTGGTCTCGGTCTACCAGCAGAGCCGCCAGACGCTGCCCTGGCTCACGCAGGCTCTGATCGCCACGTCGGCGTTCTTCCGGGCGACCGCCTGGCTCTGGGTGGCGGCGTTCGCGATCGCGACGTTCGCGTTCGCGGTCGCGATGCGCCGGCCGCCGTTTCGCGATGCCGTGCACCGGGCGCTGCTCGCGACGCCCGGCCTCGGGCGGCTGCTCACGAGCCTCGACACGGCGCGGTTCGCGTCGACGCTCGCGATCCTCGTCGCCAGCGGAACGCCGCTGCTGCGTGCGCTGGATGCGGCGGGCGCCGTCATCCGGATGCGCCCGATCGCCGACGCGGCCACCGCCGCGGCCGCCGGCGTCCGCGAGGGCATGCCGCTCGCGCGGGCGCTCGCGGCGACGCGTGCGTTCCCGCCCGTGCTGGTGCACCTCACCGCGAGCGGCGAGGGGAGCGGCGCGCTCGCGCCGATGCTGGAGCGCGCGGCAGCCGACCTGGAGCGCGAGGCCGAGCGCCGGATCACCTGGATCGCCGCGCTCGTCCAGCCGCTGATGATCGTGGCGATGGGCGCGATCGTGCTCGTGCTGGTCCTCGCGATCATGCTGCCGATCGTGTCGATGAACCAGCTCATCCGGTGAGCGCGGGGTCCGGAGGGCGGCGCACGTGTGTCGGCCGCGGCGCTGCGCGCCCGCTCTTCGGGGCGCACGCCGTTCTCCTCGCGCTGCGTGCGGCTCGAGGCGGATTTCTCGCGCGAGAACCGCAACGAAGCGCTGCTCGCGCGCTGGCCGAAGGTGACGGACTGCCGGCACCTGTTCGTGCTCGGCGCCGACCGAGCGCCGCTGCGTTCGCAGGACACCGTCGTGCTCGGGGACGGCAGGAGCCGCGTTCGGGCGAAGATCCGCTGCGTTCGGGCGAAGATCCGCGCGTTCCTCGAGCGCCGGCCGGGACCGGGAGCTGCGAGGGCCTGGCGCAGCGTCAACGGGCCCCGTGGCGTTCGAGCGCCCAGCGCACGTGCTCGCGCACGAGGGGCGACGGGTCGTCCGCACGCGTGCGGAGCGCTGCGACGACCCCGGGCGACGACGGAGCGTTGCCGAGCGCCACCGCGATGTTTCGCAGCCACCGCTCGTGCCCGATGCGGCGGATCGCGCTGCCCGCCATTCGCGCGTCGAAGGCCTCGCGCGTCCAGGCGAACAGGTCGACGAGCGCCGCGTCGTCGAGTCCGTGGCGCACCGTGGCGAAGTCCGGGTGCGCGGCCGCCCGCGCGTAGCGGTTCCACGGGCAGGCGAGCTGGCAGTCGTCGCAGCCGTAGATGCGGTTTCCGACCAGAGGGCGCAGCGCCTCGGGGATCGCCCCGTGCAGCTCGATCGTGAGGTACGAGATGCAGCGCCGCGCGTCGAGCTCGTAGGGCGCGACGATCGCGCCGGTCGGACAGGCGTCCAGGCACGCGCGGCAGGTGCCGCAGTGGTCCGGGACCGGCGCGGTCGGCGGCAGCGGCAGGTCGGTGTAGATCTCGCCCAGGAAGAACAGCGAGCCGGCGTCGCGCGAGAGCAGCAGCGTGTGCTTGCCGCGCCATCCCAGGCCCGCCTTCGCGGCGAACGCGACCTCCATCACCGGCGCGCTGTCGCAGAAGGCGCGGTAGCCGAACGGCCCGGCGTCCGCGGCGATGCGGTCGGCGAGCGCCTGGAGCTTCGCGCGCACGAGCTTGTGGTAGTCGCGGCCGAGCGCGTAGCGCGACACGTAGGCGCGCTCGTGGTCGTCCAGCGCTTCCATCGCGTCGCGCGCCGACGCGGGCCAGTAGTCGAAGCGCGCGCTGATCACGCGGATCGCGCCGGGCAAGAGGTCGGCGGGCGCCGACCGCAGCGCCGCGTGGCGCGCCATATAATCCATCGTGCCGTGGCGACCGGCCTCGATCCAGGCGGCGAGCCGCTGCGGCGCCTCGCCGAGGTCGACGTCCGACACGCCGACCGCGCCGAACCCGAGCTCGCGCGCCCAGCCCGCGATGCGCGCACCGATCCCGGCGACGTCCGTCGGGGCCGCGACCTTCGCGTTGTCGGACGACGCTTCCATGCCGCGAGCGTAGCGCAACACCGATCCCCCGACTTCCGATGCCCGCGACCTGCACCGCCCACCTGCCCGATACGGATGCCACCGAACGTGCGGGACGCGCGCTCGCGCGCGGGCTCGCGGGCGGCATGGTGGTGACGCTGTCGGGCGAACTCGGCGCCGGCAAGACGACGCTCGCGCGCGGCGTGCTGCGAGGCCTGGGGTGGCAGGGGCCGGTCAAGAGCCCGAGCTACACACTGGTTGAACATTATCCGCTTTCGAGTTTATACTTGTATCACTTTGATTTCTATCGGTTCGCCGATCCGCAAGAATGGGAGACGGTGGGCGCGGCGGAATGCTTCACGCCGTCGAGCGTCGGGTTGGTCGAGTGGCCCGAGCGCGTCGAGGGGCTCCTGCCGCCGGCGGACCTCGCGGTGCACCTCGCACCGGCGACCGGAGGGGACGGTCGGACACTGGAGCTCGTGGCGACGACGACGGCCGGTGAACGATGCGTAGCCGAGATACGAAAGGCGCTTCGGGCGCCCTGATTCGCGTGTCGCTGGGGCGGCGGCGGGCGCTCTCGTGGGCGCTCATGCCCGCGGCGCAGCTCCTCGTGCCGACCGCGTGGGCGCAGGCGGCGCGCATCGCATCCGCGCGCATCTGGCCCGCGCAGGAATACACGCGACTCATCCTCGAGTCGACCGCGCCGCTGGCCTGGCAGGTCCTCGCGCTCAAGGATCCCGAACGCATCGTGCTCGACCTCGACGGCGTCGACGTCGGCCCGGAGATCGCCGGCCTCGCGCAGCGGGTGCATCCCGGCGATCCGCACCTCGCCGGCATCCGCTACGGACGCAAGTCCCCGACCGTGCTGCGCCTCGTGCTCGACCTGAAGGACGAGGTCGTCGCGCAGGCGTTCGCGCTGAAGCC
>JAKLIE010000352.1 GCA_022709775.1 Pseudomonadota bacterium | reverse complement strand
GCTGTTCGACGTCGGGCGCATCGTCGAGATCGAGCGCACGGTCGTGAAGCGATGACGCGCGCCGCGCACCGGGACGCGAACGCGCGATGCCGCGCTCCCCTGCGCGCGAACGGGCTCGACGAGGCGCCCCTCCCTGCGATAAGGTCGGTGCCCCGCCTTCCGCCCGGAACCGATTCCCATGCGCGTCGTCCTGCAGCGAGTGTCCCGCGCGAGCGTCACCGTCGACGGGCGGGTCACGGGGGCGATAGGACGCGGGCTCCTCGTGCTCGCGGGCGCCGCCGCCGACGATACGGCCGAGGACCGCGAATGGCTCGCGCGCAAGATCGTCCAGCTGCGCGTGTTCGCGGACGACGAAGGCGTGATGAACCGTTCGCTGGCCGACGTCGGCGGCGACGCGCTCGCGGTGTCGCAGTTCACGCTCTATGCGTCGACGCGGAAAGGCAATCGCCCGTCGTGGTCGGGCGCCGCGCCGCCGGAGGTTGCCAAGCCGATGTTCGACGCATTCGTCGCGGCGCTCGCCCGCGAGCTCGGCCGCCCGATACCGACGGGCGTGTTCGGCGCGGAGATGCAGGTCGCGCTGGTCAACGACGGGCCCGTGACGATCGCGATCGACAGCCGCGCGCGCGAGTGAGGCGCGAAGCCGCCCCGCTATACTGGCGGCTTCCCGATGCCCCTCCCCCGCCCTCCCCGCTGGCTCCTCGGCGTCGCCGCGCTCGTCGCCGTCGCCCTGGCGTTGCTCGCCTTCCGGTCGCTGCAGGGCCGCGCCGTCGACGTCGCGGCTGCGACGACGACGCGCCTCAAGCAGTCCGTCGTCGTGTCGGGCCGCGTCCTCGCGCCGGCGAAGGTCGAGATCGGCGCGACGATCACCGGCCGGATCGTGTCGGTCGCGGTCGACGACGGCGACCGCGTCGCGGCGGGCCAGGTCGTCGTCCGGCTGGAGTCCGGGGAGCTCGCCGCCGCGCTGGCGCAGGCGCAGTCGACCGAGCGCGCTGCGGAAAGCCGGATCCGCCAGTGGCGCAGCGTGACCGCGCCCAACGCTCGCGAGCAGCTCGCGCAGGCCGAGGCGAATGCGCGTCTTGCCGAAAGCGAGCACGCGCGCCAGAGCGCGCTGTTCGCGCAGGGCTTCATCGGCCAGGCGCGCCTCGACGAGGCCCGCCGCGCGCTCGCCGTCGCGCAATCGCAGCTCGCCGCCGCGCGATCGGTCGCCGACGCGAACCGCGACGACGGGGCGGAGCGCCAGCTCCTCGAGGACCAGCTCGCGACCGCGCGCGGCGCACTCGCGGCCGCTGCGGCCAAGCTGGAGCAGACACGCATCGTATCGCCTGCGGCAGGCGTCGTTCTCGACCGGTCGGCCGAGCCGGGCGACATCGCGCAGCCGGGGCGCACGGTGATGACGCTCGCGCTCGACGGCCCGACGCGGCTGGTCGCGCCGATCGACGAGAAGAACCTCGCGGTGCTGAAGCCGGGCCAGGCGGCGCGCGTGTCCGCGGACGCGTTCCCCGCCACCCGCTTCGACGCGGTGCTCGACACGCTCTCGCCGGGCATCGACGTTCAGCGCGGGACCGTCGAGGCGAAGTTCCGCGTCGCCGAGCCGCCCCCGTTCCTGCGCTCCGACATGACCGTGTCGATCGACATCGCGGTCGCCGACAAGGAGAACGCGCTCGTCGTGCCGGTCGCCGCGCTGCGCGAGGCCTCGTCCCCGGAACCGTCGGTGCTGGTGCTGCGGGACGGCGTGGCGACGCGTACGCCCGTGGTGACCGGCGCACGCACGTCGGCACAGGTCGAGATCCTTTCCGGCCTGAAGGCGGGCGAGCTCGTGGTCACGGAAGCGTCGGTCGCGCCGGGCGACCGCGTGCGGGCGCGCTGACATGCCGTTCGAGTGGGTCGTCGCGCTGCGCTTCCTTCGCGAAGGTCGGCTGCAGACGGCGCTGATCGTGGGCGGCGCAGGCGCGGGCGTCGCCGTCGTGCTGTTCATCACGGCGCTCGTCAACGGCCTGCAGGCCAACACGATCAAGCGGGTGCTGGGGACCCAGGCGCACATCGTGATCCGCCCGATCGAGGAGGTCGCGCGGCCCCAGCGGGAGGCCGCCGCCGGCGAGGTCGTGATGCCGCGCGTCGAGGCCCGCGCGCAGCGCCTGCGCTCGATCGACCAGTGGCAGGCCCTCGAGCCGGTCCTCGACGCGATGCCGGGCGTCACCGCGGTGTCGCCGATGGTCTCCGGCCCGGCGTTCGCGCTGCGCGGCGACGCGTCGAAGTCGATCGCGATCTTCGGCGTCGACCCCGCGCGCTACGATCGCATCGTCGCGGTCGGCGAGAAGCTCGTCGGCGGCGCGTTCCGTCTCGGTCCCGACGACGCGGTGATCGGCAAGGAGCTCGCGAAGGACCTCGGGCTCTCGGTCGGCGACCGCTTCCGCGTCCTCACCGCCGAAGCCGCCGCGCCGGTGACCCAGTCGTTCTTCGTCTCGGGCATCGTCGACCTCGGCGTGCGCGACCTGAACCGCCGGACCGTCTACGTCGCCTTCCGCACCGCGCAGACGCTGCTCGCGCTGCCCGGCGGCGCCTCGCAGATCGACCTCAAGGTCGACGACCTGTTCGGTGCCGAGGTCCTGGCGCGGCGGCTCGAGACGCAGACCGGCCTCACCGTCGAGTCCTGGATGCGCACGAACGAACAGCTGCTCGCCGCGATCAACGCGCAGAACATCTCGACCGGCACGATCCGCACGTTCGTCGCGCTGATCGTCGCCGTGGGCATCGCGAGCGTGCTCGTCGTCTGGGTCGTCCAGAAGCGGCGCGAGATCGGCATCCTGCGCGCGATGGGCGCATCGCGCGGAAGCGTCCAGCGCGTCTTCCTGCTGCAGGGCGCGATGGTGGCGGTCGCGGGCTCGCTGCTCGGCAGCGCGCTCGCCACCGGGATGATCGCGGCGTTCACGAAGATCGTGCGGAACGCCGACGGCACGCCGCTCTTCGACGTGATCGCGGTGCCGGCGTGGCTGTACGCGGCGGCGATCGGCGGCGCGATCGCCGGCGGGATCGTCGCGGCGGCGCTGCCCGCGCGCGCGGCGGCGAGGCTGGATCCGGCGCAGGCGATCCGGATGTAGCGCGGGGTCGCGATGTCGGCACCGCTCGTCCAGCTCTCGGGCATCCGCAAGTCCTACGGATCCGCGACCG
>JAKLIE010000351.1 GCA_022709775.1 Pseudomonadota bacterium | reverse complement strand
CCGCAGGCGCCCAGGCCCAGCGCCTCCCCGGCGGCGCGACGGTCACGAGCGCGACGATCACCGGCTACGCGCAGCTCGATGCCGACATCGACGGCGGCGGCGACTTCCATGGGAGCGGCGTCTTCGCGATCGGGAGCGTGCTGCGGCAATTCACGCCCGAGCTGACGGCCGGCCTCACGGTGCGCTACGACTACGAGGACTGGAAGTTCTCGGGACCGACCGCGTTCGGTGCCGGCCCGTGGGGGCAGCTGCACCGCCCGAGCGTGGGCGCGACGTTCGTCTACGCGGCCGACGGCGGTCTGACCTTCACCGCGATGCCGTCGGTCCAGTGGGCCTACGAGTCCGGCGCAAGCACGGGCGATGCGCTCAACTGGGGCGCGATCGTCGCGGTGAGCAAGGCGTACGCGAAGGACCTCACGCTGGGAATCGGGGCGGGGATCTTCCGCGAGATCGACGACACCAAGGTGTTTCCCGTCGTGCTGGTCGACTGGCGCATCAACGACCGGCTGCGACTCACGAACCCGGCGCCTGCGGGGCCGGCCGGCGGCGCCGGGCTCGAGCTCGCGTGGACGCTGGACGACCGATGGGAGATCGCCGGCGGCGGAGCGTGGCGGACCCACCGGTTCAGGCTCGACCGGAACGGGCCCTATCCCGACGGCATCGGCGAGAAGGAATCGATTCCCCTGCTGCTCCGCGCCACCTGGCGTCCGGCACCGGCGTCGCGCCTCGATCTCTACGCGGGCGTCGCGGTCGCAGGCAAGCTCACCGTGTACGACCGGGACAACCGCGAGCTGATATCGCAGGACTTCGACCCCGCGCCACTCCTGGGGCTCACCTTCCAGACGCGGTTCTGACACCCCTGGAAGTGGCATTTCAGCCACGGTCGGTCGCGGTGGCAGGTCCCAGCCATGACGCCGGCATGCTTCCTGCGGGAGGTTGTGAGAAACTCGATTCCTACGGCAGGGAGCGTCGGTTGCGCTGCAGCCGACCTCGTCCCGGATCCAAGCCAGGAGAAAGACATGCGCCGCATCCCGCTCGTCCTCGCCGCCCTCGCGACGTCCGCGCTCGCGGGCTGTGCGACCTGGTACGACCGCAACGCGCACATCGGCACCGATCCCGTCATCTGGTTCCTGGGCGGAGCGCCGACCGAGGTGCAGCTCGACTGGCCCCGCCGAGGGGTCCCGTACCTGCCGCCGATGATGTCGGCCGAGCTGATCGCTCCGCCGGTGCCGCGCCCGCTCGACTATCCGCGCGGCTGGTCGCCCGACAATCCGCCCTACGCTCCGGTCGGAGACGCGCCGCCGGTTCCCTCGGCCGATAACGATGCCCCTCGCTGCAACGGCGCGTGCGACCTGGCGCCGACGAGCTCGCAGCACGCTCGCGGCGGCGATGCTCGCAGCGAGCGCGGCGCACGCGGCGACTGACGCCGCCGGCCCCGCAGCCGCGCCCACCTCCGAAGCGGTCCCGCCCACCGCGTCCGGCGCGCGCGCGCCGGACGCGGTCCGGTATCGCGCGTCGATCGACGCGCCCCCGGCGCTCGTCCCCGCGATCCGCGGCAACGTCGACCTCGTCCGCTGGCAGGACTTCGCCGACATGACGGAGGTGCTGCTCGAGCGCCTCGTGCGCGAGGCGCCCGCGCAGGCGCGCGCGGCCGCCGATGCCGAAGGTTTCTTCTCGGCCGAGGCGAGCGTGGCCGTCGACCGCTCGTCCGATCCGATCGCGGTGACGCTCCGGGTGGTTCCCGGCGAGCCCTCGCGCATCCGTTCGGTGCGCATCGAGGTGACCGGGCCGGCATCGTCCGACTCGCCCGCGGGCGCCGAGGCGATCGCCCGCACGAGGGACGGCTGGCTCCTCGGGCGCGGCGAGGTGTTCCGCAACCAGGCCTGGGAGGCCGCGAAGGCGCGCGCGGTGGACACGATGCGCGCGAGTACCTATGCGTCGGCGGCGATCGCGCGGAGCCTCGCGGACGTCGATCCGGTGGCGCACACGGTCGACCTCGACGTCGGGATGGAGAGCGGCCCGCCGTTCTCGTTCGGCGCGCTCGAGGTTCGCGGGCTCGAGCGGTATCCGCCCTCCATCGTGCGCAACTTCGCGACGGTGCGCCGCGGCGACGCGTATTCGCGCGAGGCACTCGATACGTTCGTGCGACGCCTGGATTCCAGCGCCTATTTCGCGAGCGTCCACGCGGAGATCGACCCCGATCCGGCGCAAGCGGACGCGGCGACCGTGCGCGTGAACGTCATCGAGGCGCCGACCAGGCGCATCGAGGCGGGCGTCGGCTTCTCGACCGACACGCGCTGGCGCGGCAACTTCCTGTGGCGCGACGTCGACTTCGGCGGTCGCGCGCTTCAGTTCCACGTCGACGGGCGCGTCGAGTCGAAGGTGCAGGGCCTCGCGGCGCGCTTCGTCCAGCCGCCCGACGAGCGCGGCTGGCGCGATTCCTGGGGTGCGCAGGTCGAGCGCACCGACATCGAGAACCTCGTCACGCGGACCGCCCTCGTCGCCTGGCGCCGCCAGTCGATCGAGGAACGGCGTCAGCTCGCGTTCGGCGTGGCGTACTACCTCGACGAGCAGCACCCCCGGGACGGCGCGGACGTGAACGCCCACGCGCTCTTCGCCGACGGCGCGTGGACGCGCCGCGAGGTCGACGATCTCGTCTCGCCGACGAAGGGTTACACGCTCATGCTGCAGGCGGGAGGCGGGATCCCGGGCGTGTCGTCGCGCGGCTTCGGCCGCGTCATCGCGCAGTTCCAGGCGTGGCGCCCGGTCGGAAGCGCCAACAGCGTCAGCGTCCGCGCGGAGGCCGGCGCGGTGATCGCGGGCTCGCGCGAAGGCGTGCCTTCCGCGCTCCTGTTCCGGACCGGCGGCGACTCGACCGTGCGCGGCTACGCCTACCAGAGCCTGGGCGTGAAGCAGGGCGACACGGTGCTGCCCGGCCGCTACTACGCGCTCGCGAGCGTCGAGGCGGTGCGCTGGATCAACGACACGTTCGGCGCGGCGGTGTTCGTCGACGCGGGCACGGCCGGCGACGAGGCGAAGGACCTCGCGGATCTTTCGTTCGGCTACGGCATCGGCGCCCGCATCCGCACGCCGATCGGCCCGTTCCGCGTCGACGTCGCGTACGGCCAGGACACCGGGAACGTGCGCCTGCACTTCTCGGTCGGGCTCGCGTTCT
>JAKLIE010000350.1 GCA_022709775.1 Pseudomonadota bacterium | reverse complement strand
GAAAGGCGGCATCGTGCAGCTGACGCGCGCGATCGCGCAGGCGTGGTCGCCTCACGGCATCACCTGCAACGCGATCGGCCCCGGCTTTTTCCCGACGCCGCTGACCGCGCCGGTGTTCGCCGACGAGCGCCGCGCGGCGGCCAACGCGGCGCAGACGGCGATCGGGCGCAACGGCCGGCTGGACGACCTGCACGGCGCGACGATCTTCCTGGCCAGCGACGCGTCCGCCTACGTCACCGGCCAGACGCTGATGGTCGACGGCGGCTACACCGCACGGTGACCCCGGGCGCGACGACGGAGCACGCACGATGAGAGCATTGATGTACACGGGCACGAACGCGATGGAGATCCGCAACGCCCCGGAGCCCGTGCCGGCCGCGGACGAGGTCCTGCTGCGGATCGACGCGGTCGGCATCTGCGGCTCCGACATGCACGCCTACCACGGGCACGACCCGAGGCGCGTGCCGCCGATGATCCTCGGCCACGAGTTCGCGGCCACCGTCGTCGCGGGTCCCGGCGAGGGGCGCCGCGTCACCGGCAATCCGCTGGTCACCTGCGGAACCTGCGAGTTCTGCGTGCAGGGTCGCAACAACCTGTGCGCGAACCGCACGATGATCGGGATGTCGCGGCCGGGGGCTTTCGCCGAGCGGATGGCGATCCCGGCATCCTGCCTGATCGAGCTGCCCGACGACCTGCCGGCAGTGAAGGCGGCGGTGACCGAGCCCGCCGCGACCGCGCTCCACGCGCTCAACCTGTCGATGCGCGCGCTGGCGCGCCCGTTGCCGGAGTGCTCGACGCTGATCCTCGGCGGCGGCGCGATCGGCATGCTGGCCGCGCTGCTCGCCCGCCACTACGGCTGCCGCGACCTGGTCGTCGCCGAGACGAATCCGCTGCGCCGCGCGTCCCTCGAGCGCGCCGCGGGCTGCCGCACCTACGACCCGCGCGACGGGAAGCCGCCTGCCGCCGGCAGCGTCGACTACGTGATCGACGCGGTCGGCGCGAAGGTGACGCGCGACACCGCGCTCGCCGCGGTGAAGCCGGGCGGCGTCGTCATGCACATCGGGCTGCAGGACTGGGCGAGCGAGATCGACATGCGCAAGCTCACGCTCGCCGAGATCACGCTGATCGGCACCTACACGTACACGACGACCGACCTCCGCGCGACGGTGCGCGCGCTCGCCGGCGGCGTGTTCGGCGACCTGTCGTGGGTCGAGGAGCGCCCGCTCGCCGACGGCGCGCGCGCGTTCGCCGACCTCGACGCCGGCCGCACGGCGGCGGCCAAGGTCGTGCTGCGGCCGTAGCGCGTGACCGCGGCGTGGCACGCGCGTGCGAAAGGCCTCGCCGGCGGGCCCGGCGACCGGCCCCCTACTCCCACTCGATCGTCGCCGGCGGCTTCGACGAGACGTCGAAGACGACGCGGTTGATGCCGCGCACCTCGTTGGTGATGCGGTTGCTGACGCGCGCGAGCAGCTCGTGCGGCAGGTGCGCCCAGTGCGCGGTCATGAAGTCGGTCGTCTGGACCGCCCTCAGCGCGACCGCGTGCTCGTAGGTGCGGCCGTCGCCCATCACGCCGACCGAGCGGATCGGCAGGAACACCGCGAACGCCTGTGCGGTCAGGTCGTACCAGGACGTCCCGCTCTCGTCGCGCGTCGCGCGCAGCTCGTCGATGAAGATCGCGTCGGCGCGGCGCAGGAGCTCCGCGTATTCGCGCTTCACCTCGCCCAGGATGCGCACGCCGAGCCCCGGTCCCGGGAACGGGTGCCGGAACACCATCTCGCGCGGCAGCCCGAGCTCGAGGCCGAGCTCGCGCACCTCGTCCTTGAAGAGCTCGCGCAGCGGCTCGAGGAGCGCGAGGTGCAGCGTCTCGGGCAGACCGCCGACGTTGTGGTGCGACTTGATCGTGTGTGCCTTCTTCGTCTTCGCGCCGGCGCTCTCGATGACGTCCGGGTAGATCGTCCCCTGCGCGAGCCACTTCGCGCGGGGCAGCTTCGACGCCTCGCGCTGGAACACGTCGACGAAGAGCCTGCCGATGACCTTGCGCTTGAGCTCGGGATCGCCGACGCCCGCGAGCGCGGACAGGAACTCGTCCGACGCATCGACGTGGATCACGCGCACGCCCAGGTTGCGTGCGAACGTGTCCATCACCTGCACCGCCTCGTTCAGGCGCAGCAGGCCGTGGTCGACGAACACGCAGGTGAGCTTGTCGCCGATCGCACGGTGGATCAGTGCGGCCGCGACCGACGAGTCGACGCCGCCGGAGAGCCCGAGGATCACCTCGTCGTCGCCGACCTTCGCGCGCACCGACGCGACCGCCTCGCCGACGTAGTCGTGCATGTTCCAGTCCTCGCCGCAGCCGCAGATCTCGTGCGCGAAGCGCGCGAGGATCGCCTTGCCCTGCTTCGTGTGCGTCACTTCGGGATGGAACTGCACCGCGTAGAATCGCCGCGCGTCGTCGACCATCGCAGCGATCCCGCAGGCGTCCGACGAACCGATCAGCCGGAACCCCGGAGGCAGGCCGGTCACCTTGTCACCGTGGCTCATCCAGACGTCGAGGAGGCCGTGGCCTTCAGCGTTGCTGCGGTCCTGGATGCCGCGGAACAGCGCCGAATGGCCGCGCGCGCGCATCTCGGCGTAGCCGAACTCGCGCACTTGCCCGGGCTCGACCTTGCCGCCGAGCTCGTGCGCCATCGCCTGCATGCCGTAGCAGATGCCGAGCACCGGTCGCCCAAGCGTCCACACGGCCCCCGGCACTCGACCCGCACCCTCGTCGTAGACGCTCGCGTGGCTGCCCGACAGGATGACGCCCTTCGCGCCGAAGCCACGCACGAACGCGTCGTCGACGTCGTTCGGGTGGATCTCGCAGTAGACGTGCGCCTCGCGCAGCCGGCGCGCGATCAGCTGCGTCACCTGCGAGCCGAAATCGAGGATCAGGATGCGGGAATGGGACGTGGCGGCCATGCGGTCGGGGGGAGGAGGATCGGCGGAGTTCGGGTCGCGCCGCGCGAGCGCTTCCCGTCGCTTGGGACGTCGTGCGGCGAGGTCGGGACGGCAGGACGTTCCCAGCGGGACACCCGGCCGGCGCGCGCCTCACCCCACGCGGTAATTCGGCGCTTCCTTGACGATCTGCACGTCGTGCACGTGCGACTCGTGCATGCCGGCCGAGGTGATCTGCACGAACTCGCCCTT
>JAKLIE010000035.1 GCA_022709775.1 Pseudomonadota bacterium | reverse complement strand
CGTCCACCACCTTCGAGAGGAAGCTCTCGCGGTCGAGGTCGCCGTTCTGGTCGAACGTGACGTCCATCAGCACGCCCGGGTTGTCCTTCACGCTGATCTTCGCGCCCTTCATCGCCGCGGCGAACGCCTTGCCGTCGACCTTGCCGATCCGCTCGGTGATCACCTTGACGAAGTAGATCCCGCTGTACCCCTTGAGCCCGTTGTGGTCGGCCTTGGCCTTGTACTCGCGCTGGAAGGCCGCGTCGAAGGCCCTGATCGGCGGCAGCGGCGCGTCGGCGGAGAGGCCGACGTGCGCGACCGCGCCGTTCGCCGCCTCGCCCGCGAGCTCGATCACCTTCTGGCTGGTGAGCGTCGTCTCGCCGACGACCGGCTTCGCGTAGCCCTGCTTGCGGAGCTCGCGCAGCGCGCGCGCCGACTCCTCCTCGTTCGTGTAGACGAACAGCGCGTCGCCGTTCGACTGCTTCGCCTTGAGGACCGCGGACGAGAAGTCGACCTGGCCGGGATCGGTCGAGATGTCGGCGCCGACCTTGATGCCCTCGGCCTCGAGCGACTTGACGATCATGTCGCGGCCGCCCTTGCCGAAGTCGTTGTTGACCCACATCACGTCGACGGTCTTCGCCTTGAGGCCGTTCTTGATGTAGCGCGCGACCTTCGGCATCGCCGAGGCCTGCGTGAACGACGTGCGGAAGATGTACGGATTGCCCTTTTGCGTGATCGCCGAGGCTTCGCCCCCCGTGAAGTTCGGGATCTCGGCGCGCCGCGTCTCCTCCATGCTGACGAGGATCGAGCCGGAGAACACCGGGCCCATCACGACGTAGGCGCCGTCGTCGACGGCCTTCTGCGCGAGCGCCTTGGCGACGCCGGGATTCGACTGCGTGTCGCTCGACGTGTACTGGACCTGCCTGCCGAGGATGCCGCCTGCGGCGTTGATCTCCTTGACGGCGAGCTTCGCGCCATTGTCGAAGTTCGTGCCGGACGTGGCGCCGGTGCCGGACAGCTCGACCAGTCCGACGATCTTGATCGGGGCCTGGGCGAGCGCCGGCGCCGCGAACAGCGCGAGCGTGGCGACGGCGAGCAGGCGGGGAATGCGGACCATGATGGACTCCTCCTTCTAGGAATAATGGAGACGGCTGACTGCATCGGTCGGTGAGGACCGGGGGGACTCCTGGGACCCGGAGCGTAGCGTACCCGCTCCCGCGGGGTCGCTGCGGCCGGTGCGATAATCGCCGCGGCCGGCGCCGCCGGCAACCTCGGGGAGAAACGCATGAAGTTCGAGCCCACGCTCGGCCACGACGACGCGGCCGCCGCGGTGGATGCGATCCGGGCCGAGCTCGTCGCGCGCGGGCGCACCGCGGTCGTCGCGGTCGCCGACGCGCACGGGGAGCTCCTGGCGCTGCTGCGCCTCGACGGCGCGCCGGTCTCGTCGGTCGCCGTCGCGACCGCCAAGGCGCGCACGGCGGCGCGGCTGCGGCGCCCGACGCGGGTCCTCGGCGAGACGATCCGCTCGCGCGGCATCGACGTCTCGTACTACGCGGACCCGCTGCTGACCGCGTTCGGCGGCGGCCTGCCCGTGTACTCGGGCCGGCAGGTCGTCGGCGCGGTGGCGGTCAGCGGACTCACGGACCAGGAAGACGAGGACCTCGCGGCGCTCGGCATCGCGCGCATGCCGACCCCCGGGCTCGCCGGCACGCCGTCCTGACGGCAGCGTCCTCGCGGTGCGGGCGCTCGCCCGTCGCATCGTTCGAGCGAGCGTCATCGCGTCAGAACAGGACGGCGCTCATGCCGCCGTCGACGACGATCTGCTGGCCGTTGACGTAGGACGACGCGTCGCTCGCGAGGAACACCGCGAGACCGGCGAGGTCGCGGGGCGTGCCCCAGCGGCGCGCAGGCACGCGCTGGTTGATGCGCTCGACCATCGCCGTGTCCTGCCTGAGCTTCGCCGAGAGGTCGGTCTCGAAGTAGCCGGGCGCGATCGTGTTGCAGGTGATCCCGTGCTCGCCCAGCTCCGCCGCGAGCGTGCGGCCGAGGCTCGCGAGCGCCGCCTTCGACGCCGCGTAGCCGTGGATCCCCGGGCGGCCGAGCGTCCCGGTGAGCGATCCGGTGAAGACGATGCGGCCGTGCTTCGCGCGGACCATGTGAGCGGACGCCTGCTGCGCCAGCACGAAGCACGCGTCGAGGTTCGCGGCCATCACGCGGCGCCAGTCCGCCGTCGTCCAACGGGCGAGCGGGGCGCCGTGGTGCGTGCCTGCGTTCGCGACCAGGATGTCGAGCCGCCCGTGGCGCGCGGCGACCGCGTCGACGCCGCTGCGCGCCGCCGCCTCGTCGGTCACGTCGAACGGCTCGGCGTCGGCGGCGAGACCCCGCGCGCGCAACGCATCGCACTTCGCCTCGAGCGTCGCGCGGTCGCGGCCGTTCAGCACGACGGTGGCGCCCGCCCCGGCGAGCCCCTCGGCCATGCCGAGCCCCAGGCCGCGCGAGGCGCCCGTGACGAGCGCCACGCGACCGGCGAGCGAGAACATCGGCGGCACGGCCGGCGTCGCCATCGTCAGAACGTCGCCTCGATCGCGCGGCGCAGTCCCGGCGTGATCGACGGCATCACGCCGAACCACGCCTCGAACGCCGGTCGCGCCTGGTTGAGCAGCATGCCCAGCCCGTTGACGGTGCGGTTGCCGCGCGCGCGCGCCGCGGCGAGCAGCGGCGTCTCGGGCGGCACGTAGATCGCGTCGCCGACGATCGCCTCGCGCGGCAGCGCATCGAGCGGAAGGTCGAGCGCGGGCTTGCCCGCGCTGCCCTGCGTCGTCGCGTTGACGAGCGTCGCGATGCCGCGCAGCGCCTCGCCGCGTTCCTCCCAGCGCACGGCGGAGATCGGCGGGCCGAGCTCGGCGGCGAGTTGCCGCGCCTTCTCGAAGGTCCGGTTGACGAGCCGGATCTCGCGCGCGCCCTGGGCCGCGAGCGCGACGACGATCGCGCGCGCGGCGCCGCCGGCGCCCACGACCGCGATCGGGCCGTCGTCCGGCCGCCAGTCGGGCTTCTCGTCGCGGAGGCCCTGCACGAAGCCGTTGCCGTCGTTGTTGAAGCCGCGCAGGCTGCCGTCCTCCTGGACGACGATCGTGTTGACGGCGCCGATCCGCGCGGCCATCGGGTCGACGTGCTCGATCAGCCGCATCACCGCCTGCTTGTGCGGCGTCGTGACGTTGCAGCCGCGGAAGCCCAGCGCCACGAGCCCCGCGACCGCGGCGGGCAGCCGCTCGGGCAGGACCGGCAGCAGGACGTAGCTTCCCGGCAGGTGGTGCTCGGCGAGCCAGTAGTTGTGGACCACCGGCGAGCGCGAATGCGCCACCGGCCAGCCGATGATGCCCGCGAGACCGAATGCCTTCGTAGCCGACATGCGTTTCGATGCTCCGATTCGTGACTATCGTTCCGGGGGGAAAGGCGTCCTGCCCGCGCGCCGCGGCGGCGGACCTGCGGAGGCGTCAGCCGCGCAATGCCCGCAGTCGCTCCACGTTCGGCACCGGCAGCGCACGGCGCAGCACGGTCTCCGCGAGCCACACGGCCGCCCGTCTGGCGCGCACGGCGACGACCTCGGGCGGCATCTGCAGGAAATCGTCGTTGTAGACGTCGAAGCTGTAATTGCCGACGTAGCCGTTCGTGTCGAGCCGGGCGATGAATTCCGACAGCGCCTCGCTGTGCGCCCCTTCGCCGGGGAACACGCGGAAGTGGGTCGCGGTGACCGCCTGCTCCTCGGCGGAACGGACCTCCTGCCACATGTAATCGGAGACCTGCACGAGGAACGTCTGGTCCGGATCCAGGATGTCGAGGTCGTCGAGCGGAACGCCGGAGGCCAGCACGTCGAACGCGTCTACGGCAACGCCGAGGTTGGGCACGTTGGCGCGCAGCACGATGTCCGCGGCCTGGCGGAAATCGCGTGCGGTGCGGCTCCACGGCTGCCCCTTGTAGGCGACGCGGATGCCCAGCGGCACGGCCAGCACCGCGAGCTTCCCGAGGTCGCGCGCGATCGCCGCGGGGTCGGCGCTCGCGTGCTTCGACGTCGAGGCTTCGACCAGCAGCAGCCGGCCGCCCAGGTCCGCGCAGATCCCGAGCATCGCCTTCGCGACGTCGACCTTGTAGGCGTGGAGCTGGCGCTCGAGGCCCTCGAAGTCGCGCAGCGCTTCGACGCCGGTGACCTCGAGCCCGCTGGCCCGCACGGCGCGCACGCCTGCCGCGGTGCCGCCGGGGTGCGAGACGACGTCGGCCGCGGCGATCATCACCTGCGAGAAGCCCGCGTTGCGCACCGCCGCGAGCTTGGTCTCGAGCGAGCCCGCGAGCGACGCCGTCGCCATGCCGATGTCGCGGAAGATCATCGCTCGCCGGCGCCCGGGGGCGTGCTCTTCACCAGCTCGAACATCATGCCGCCGAGCAGCGGCTTGGTGAGCGCGCCGCGCTCGCTCGAGTGCACGCGGTCGGTGGCGAGGAACTCGACGCCGCGCCTTTCCAGGCTCGCGACGGCGGCGGTCACGTCCGGCGTGCCGAGGCCGACCCGCTGCAGGTGCTCGTCCATCGCCGCGAACCGCGCCGACTCGTCGGGCTCGATCAGCTGCAGGAAGAACTTCCGGCAGGGACTCTCGAGCAGGAGGCCGCTCGGCATGATGCCGAAGCGCACCTGCCTGGGCAGCGGCGTGAAGCCCATGAGCTGCGAGTAGAACTCCGTCCAGTCCGCGGTGCGGTCGGGCCCGACGTACTGGACGATCCCGAAGAAGTGCATGCCGGCGACGGCCGGGGGGTGCGGATCGACGGTGGGGATCGCCCGGAAGTCGACGTCGTAGATCGAGAACTCGTCGTAGCGGTCGACGAAGTAGATCAGGCTTTCGCCGACGCCGTGGATCGCCGGGACGTTGATCTCCATCGCCTGCGCGCGCACGGGGATCTCCCAGGCGCCCAGCTCGATCGCGCGGCGGTACGCGTACTGGGCGTCGCGCACGCGCACCGCGAATGCGCTGATCACCGGCCGCTCCGTGGGCATCACCGTGCGCGGGACGTCGGCCGGCTGCGCGTTGACGACGATGTTCATCGTCCCCTGCCGGTAGAGCTCGACCTCGCGCGAGCGATGGCGAGCGATCGGACGGAATCCGAACGTCTCCAGCACGCCGCCGAGCGCCTGCGGGCGCGAGGTGGCGAACTCGATGAACTCGATGCCGTCGACGCCCAGCGGGTTCTGCGGCTCGGGGATCGCCTCGCGATCGGTGGCATGGGTCATCGCGGTTCCTCGTCGGTGCGGTGGCGATGCCGGCAATGCGCTGCGGCGTCGCGGCACGCGAGCGTCCCGGACCGGCCGGACGCGTCGCGCCGATCATATCGCATCCGCCTGCGCGTCCGTCGCCGCGACATCAGGGCAGCAGCAGCGCGCCGAGCTCGAGCGCGGCGTCCTGCATCGGGCGGAGGAATCGCTCGGCCATCTCGACGTCGGTCATGAGCCTCCCCTGCACGATCACGTTGATGCCGGCGACGTAATTCCCGCCGGCGTCGCGCACGGGCACCGCGAGCGTGCACAGCCGCGGCTCCATGAACTGGCTCGCGAACGCGTAGCCCTTGTCGCGGACCGCCTTGAGGCTGGCCCGCAGGCGCCGCGGCGTCGCCGGCGTGTGCTCGGTGTAGGGATGGAGCCTGACGCGCGCGAAGTAGGCGTCGAGCTCGTCGGCCGGCAGGTACGCGAGCAGCACGTGGCCGATCGACGTGCAGTACGCGGGAAGCCGCCGGCCCACGTTGAGCGCCGGCGACATGATCCGCGACGTCGTGGAGCGCGCGAGGTAGACGATCTGGTCGCCGTCGAGCATCGCGAGCGAGCACGCCTCGCGCAGCGACTCGCCGAGGCGGTCGAGGATCGGCTGCGCGAGCACGGCGACCGGCGAGGACGACAGGTAGGCGTGGCTGAACGACAGCACGCGCGGGCGCAGGTAGTAGCGGCGCGCGTCGTCGGCACCGACGAAGCCGAGCTTCGCGAGCGTGTGAAGGCTCCGCCGCGTGGCCGCGCGGGGGATCCCCGTGAGATGCGAGACCTGCGCGATCGACATCCGGCGGCGCTTGTCCGAGAGCGTCAGCATCACGGCGAGGCCGCGGGCGAGCGCGGTGACGAAGTCGCGGTCCTCGCCCAGCCGGTCGATGGTCTCCGCCGGCAGCGCGTGATGGTCGGTCGGGGCAGGGTGCTCACGGGACGCGACCGCCCCGGGGCCGTCCGCCTGCGGCGATGTCGCGGTGCTGGCGTCGGGAGGGGTCATCGGATCGCGCGGTCGACTTGGCCAACGGGACGGTCGCGTCGCCGAGCGTGTTTCGCGTATCGGCAGGGCGGCGCGACGTCCACACGATACGCCGGTCGTTGCCGACGAGAATGCCCGCCGGTGCATTTTGTGGGCGCATAGCGCACAACTCGCCGCTATGCGCCCTTGACGCCGCGCGACGGCGATTCTATCGTCCGGACTCGCACCTGGCGCGATCCTGCGGGGTCCCGCCCCCGAATTCCCGGGCGCCGACGCCGCGTCCGACTCTCCTCCGAGGACGACCATGGCCACCTCCGCCGAACCCAGGAAGGGCATCACGGACGAGCAGCAGCAGGAGCTCGACGATTGCTTCGCCCGCGCCCGCAAGGCGCTCGCGATCATCGAGACCTACGACCAGGCGCGCGTCGACCGGCTGTGCCAGGCCGTGGCCTGGGCGGTCGCGAACAAGACGACGTTCACGCGCCTCGTCGACATGGGCATCAGGGAGAGCGGCCTCGGCGACCCGGACAGCCGCATGGGCAAGCGGATGAAGATCCGCGGCGTGCTGCGCGACGCGCTGCGCCAGAAGAGCGTCGGCGTGATCGAGGAGCTTCCCGAGAAGGGCATCGTCAAGTACGGCAAGCCGGTCGGCATCGTCGCCTGCATCGTGCCGACGACCAACCCGGACCTGACGCCCGCCGGCAACGCGATCTACGGGATCAAGGCGCGCGACTGCGTGATCTTCTCGCCGCACCCGCGCTCGAAGAAGACCTCGTTCGAAACGGTGCGCCTGATGCGCGAGGCGCTGGAGCGCGAGGGCGCGCCGGCCGACATCCTGCAGTGCCTCACCCGGGTGAACATCCCGATGTCGCAGGCCCTGATGGCGCGCGCCGACCTGATCATCGCCACCGGCGGCCAGCCGATGGTGCGCGCCGCGTACAGCTCCGGCACGCCCGCGTACGGCGTCGGCGCCGGCAACTCGACGATGATCATCGACGAGACGGCGAACATCGAGGAGGCGGCGCGCAACACGCGCCTGTCCAAGACGTCCGACTTCGGCTCGGGCTGCTCGGCCGACGGCAACCTGATCATCCAGACCTCCATCTTCGACAAGCTCGTCGCCCAGCTGCAGAAGGAGGGCGGCTACCTCGCGACCCCGGAGCAGAAGGAGTCGCTGCGCCGCGCGATGTGGGACGGCGAGCGCCATCGCACCGTCGAGACGGTGGCGATCGCGCCGCAGGCGCTCGCGAAGATCGCGGGCTTCGAGATCCCCGCCGACAGCAAGTTCATCATGGTTCACGGCGACGGGATCGGCAGGGAACACCTCTTTTCCGGCGAGAAGCTCACGACGCTGCTGGCGCTCTACAGGTACGAGAGCTTCGACCAGGCGCTCGGGATGATGCGCGGCATCTACGAGGTCGGCGGCAAGGGCCACTCGTGCGGCATCTACTCGTTCGACCCGGACCACATCGATCGACTGGCGATGGCCGCGCCGGTGTCGCGGATCATGGTGCGCCAGCCGCAGTCGAAGGCCAACGCGGGCGCGTTCAACAACGGGATGCCGATGACCTCCAGCCTGGGCTGCGGCACGTGGGGCGGGAACATCATCTCGGAGAACGTGCACCTCAAGCACTACATGAACACGACGTGGGTGTCCGTGCCGATCAAGGAGGACAAGCCCTCCGACGAGGAGCTCTTCGGCGACTTCTACGACCCGGCGCTGGAGGGCGTGGTCGAGACCATCACGACCTGAGCGCGCGAGTCCGCGACGTCCGCCACACCCCGCGACCCGACGAGACCCCGATGCCGACGAAATCACCGGAACAGCTGATCGCCGACTGCGGCGCGTGGTGGGACACGTCGATCATCGACATCCACCCCGGCAGGATCGCCATCCGCGGGTATCCGATCGAGGAGCTGATCGGCAACGTCCGATTTCCCGACATGATCTGGCTGATGCTGCGCGGCGAGCTGCCGACGCGCGCGCAGGCCGACCTGCTCGAGGCGGCGATGGTGCCCGGCGTCGACCACGGCCCGCATGCGCCGTCGATCGCGATCGCGCAGATGGCGGTGTCCTGCGGCCTGCCCGTCAACGGCGCGATGGCGTCGGCGATCAACGTGCTCGACGACGTCCACGGCGGCGCCGGCGAGCAGTGCATGGAGCTCTACCGCGAGATCGATGCGGCCGCCGGCCCGGACGGCGACCTCGCCGCCGCCGCAGAGAAGTTGATCCGCGGCCGCATGGCCGCGGGCGACGGGATCGTGCCGGGCTTCGGCCACCGTTTCCACCCGATCGACCCGCGCACGGCGCCGCTGTTCGCGCTCGTGTCGAGGGCGCAGGCCGCAGGCGCGGTCAGCGGACGCTGGGCGGCGATCGGGCACGCGGTCGAGGCCGCGCTGAAGGCGATCAAGGGGCGCCACATCCCGATGAACATCGACGGCATCACCGCCGTCGTCTTCTGCGAGCTGGGCTTCGAGCCCGAGCTCGGGCGCGGCCTGTTCGTCCTGTCGCGCGCCGTGGGCATCCTGGCGCACGCGTGGGAGCAGAAGAAGAAGGGCGCGCGGATCAAGGGGCCCATGCCGAGGGAGATTCCGTATCGCTATTCGGGACCGGCGCGGCGCGCCCTGCCCGCCGAGCGCGCGCGCGGCAGCGACTGAACGACGTGACGCCGGGGGCCGACCCCGGACGCCGGACGAGGAGAGACATCGCATGAAGGACCTGATTTCGAACCAGCTGGTCAAGTACCTCGAGGCCCGCGGCGTCAGGCACGTGTTCGGCCTGTGCGGCCACACCAACATCGCCGTGCTCGCGGCGCTGGCGAAGAGCCGCAAGATCAAGTTCATCAACACGCGCCACGAGCAGATCGCCGCCCACGCGGCGGACGGCTATGCGCGGGCGACGAAGAAGACCTCCGTCGTGCTGTCGCACCTGTCGCCCGGACTCACCAACGCCGCGACCGGCGTCGCCAACGCGGCGCTCGACTCGATCCCGATGGTCGTGATCGCCGGCGACGTGCCGACGCACTACTACGGCAAGCATCCGCACCAGGAAGTGAACCTGCACGCGGACGCCTCGCAGTCCGAGATCTACCGGCCGTTCGTCAAGCGCGTGTGGCGCGTGGACTCGCCGCACCTCTTCCCCGAGATCATCGAGAAGGCGTTCGCGCTCGCCGAGAGCGGTCGGCCCGGTCCGGTGCTGGTCGACGTGCCGATGGACATCTTCAGCAAGGAGATCGACGTCGCGCTGTGGAAGCAGGTCCAGTTGAACGCGCGGTCGGTGCAAAAGCCCTCGCTCGACGA
>JAKLIE010000349.1 GCA_022709775.1 Pseudomonadota bacterium | reverse complement strand
TCGGCGTCGGTCGAGCCCATCTCCGCGATCTTCTGCCCGCGCGTGACCGTCTGGCCTTCCTTCACGAGAATCTCGCGATTGTGCGCGTAGGCGGTGAGGTAGGTCGCATTGTGCTTGACGATGACCAGCTTGCCGTATCCGCGCAGTCCCGATCCCGCGTAGACGACCTTGCCGGGCGCGCTCGCGAGCACCGGGTCGCCGACGGTGCCGGCGATGTCGATGCCTTTCAGGGTCGCGCTCTCGGAGAACGAGGCGACGAGCTTGCCCTTGGCGGGCCACACCCAGTCGAGCCGTTCGTCGTCGCCCGGGGACGTTCCTGGCGCGGCAGCCGGCGGCGGAGTCGCGGCAGCCGGCACGGCAGCGGGAGATGCGGCGGGCGACGCGGCGGGCGCCGGCGACGCGGATCGGGACGAAGGCTCGCTCGACGCGACGACGGACGCATCGACACCGCCGCCGCTTCGCGCGACGTCGCGCATCGCCTGCTCCGACCAGGGCTCCTTGACCGCCTTCGGCGACGTCTTCGTCGACCCCTCGCCCGGCCGCGAGGCGACCGCTGGCGCAGCGGCTGGCGCGGATGCGGGGGCGCCGGGTCGCGCCTCAGGGCCTCCCACCGGCGGCGCCGTGCGGAGCGGCGCCGTCGTCGTACCGGGGGCGCCCACCGCGGGCACGGACGCGGCGGTCGCGGTCTCGCTGCCCGGCGCGGTCAGGCGCAGGCTCTGGCCGACGCGGATGACGTTCACGTTCTCGACGCCGTTCCACGCGGCGAGATCGCGATAGTCGAGTCCGTACTCGAGCGCGATCTGGTAGAGCGTGTCGCCGCGCTTGACCGTGTGGGTCTGCGGTCGCCAGTCCGGCTCGGCGGCGGGGGACTTGACCGCCGGGGTCGGCGCCGCCGTGGCCGGCGCCGGAGCGGGACGCGCGGGCGCGACCGGAGCGCGTTCGACGACGGGGGCCGGCGTGCGCGTCGCGCAGCCCGCGACGACGAAGGCGATCGCGACGGACGCGATCGCGCGCCGCGCGAACGAGGTCGAAAGGAGCTTCGGTGGGTTCGTCGTCATCCGTACGCGCGGGACGCGCTCCGTGCGCGCGGGCGACGACGCGCGTCAGGCGAGTCCGGGCAGCAACGGCACGAATCTTACCGCATCGAAGCGCTGTTCCCGGAAACTGCCGGCCGACGACTCGATCACGGTCAGGTACTGGGTGCCGCGCTCGCCCTCCTCGGGCTGCGAGAGCGGGATCACCATGCGCCCCCCCGGCTTGAGATAGCGCAGGAGCGCCGTGGGCACGTGCGTCGTGCCCGCGGTCACCACGATCGCGTCGACCGCGAGGTCCTCTCCCAGGTCCGCGCTGCCGTCGCCGTGCTTCAGCGCGACGTTCCCGCACTTGAGCGCCTGCAGGTTGCGACGCGCCTTCGCGACCAGCGCGCCTATGCGCTCGACCGTCCACACGCGCTTCGCGACGCGCGAGAGCACCGCCGTCTGATAGCCGCAGCCGGTGCCGATCTCCAGCACGCCGTCGAGCTCGCGGCCGTTTCGCGCGAGCTCGGTCATCCGCGCGACGACCCACGGCTGCGAGATCGTCTGGCCGTGGCCGATCGGCAGCGGCACGTCGTCGTACGCGCGGATCGCGAGCGCCTCGTCGACGAACCGGTGGCGCGGGATCGCGAGCATCGCGGACAGCACGACCTCGTCGCGGATGCCCTGTTCGCGCATCCGGTCGACCATGCGCGCGTGCGTGCGCGCCGACGTCATCCCGATCCCGTGCGTCCCCATCGCCCGTCCCTCCCCGGACGGCCCTGCTCAGCGCGACAGCCAGTCGCCGACCTCGCCCATGCGGTCGCGGTGCGTGAGGTCGATCTGCAATGGCGTGATCGACACGTACCGGCCGCCGACCGCGTGGAAATCCGTTCCCTCGCCCGCGTCGGCCGCAGGGCCGGCGGCGCCTACCCAGTAGACGGTCTCGCCGCGCGGGTTCTTCATCGTGATCGTGTTCTCGGCCTTGTGGCGCCGTCCGAGGCGCGTGATGCGCGTGCCCAGGACCTCGGCGCGCGGGATGTCGGGAACGTTCACGTTGAGCAGCCACGAGCCGGCCGGCGCACGCGCGTGGCGCAGCACGAGGTCGACCGCGACGTCGCAGGCGCTCTCGAAATGCCTGGCCGTCTTCGAAGCGAGCGAGATCGCGATCGACGGGATGCCCAGCAGGAATCCCTCGGTCGCGGCGGCGACCGTGCCCGAGTAGATCGTGTCGTCGCCCATGTTGGCGCCGAGGTTGATGCCGGACACGACCATGTCGGGCAGCGCGTCGAGCAGGCCCGTCACCGCGAGGTGCACGCAGTCGGTCGGCGTGCCGTTGACGAACAGGAAGCCGTTGGGCGCGCGGCGCACCATCAGCGGCCGGTCGAGCGTGAGCGAATTCGACGCGCCGCTGCGGTCGCGCTCGGGCGCGACGACGGTGATCTCGGCATGCGGAGCGAGGGCGGCGGCGAGGCGCTCGAGGCCCGGGGCGAAGTACCCGTCGTCGTTCGAGAGGAGGATGCGCATGGGAGGGGGAGGATGGAGCCGTGCGACCGGCGCGCGCCGCCCGGCGTCGTACCGATTATAGCCCTCGCGCGCAGCACCGCCTCCTATAATCGCGCCATGCAGGGAGCGTACCGCGCGTCCATGTCGTGCGCCCGACCGGAATGAGGGAGCGGCCCACGCTCGTCGTCGTCGCGGTCGCGCTGGCCGCGCTCGCCGCGCTGCCGGTGCTCTCGGTCGTCGCGCGCGGCATCGCGCCGGGCGGGGGCGAGACCTGGGCGCACCTTGCCGACACGGTACTCGCGCGGTACGTGTTCAACACGGCCGCGCTCGTGATCCTCGTAGGCGCGGGCGTCGCCTTCGGCGGCACGCTGACCGGGTGGGCGCTCGCGCAGTTCCGCTTCCCCGGCAGCGCCTGGTTCGAGTGGGCGCTGCTGCTGCCGCTCGCGATGCCCGCGTACGTGATGGCGTATGCGTACACGGACCTCCTGCAGTACGCGGGCCCGGTGCAGACGGCCCTGCGCGAGGCGTTCGGATGGTCGCGCGGCGACTACTGGTTCCCGGACGTGCGCTCGCTGCCCGGCGCGGCCGCGATGTTCGTGTTCACGCTCTACCCGTACGTCTACCTGCTCGCCCGGACCGCGTTCGTCGAGCGCCCGCCCGCCTACGTCGAGGCCGCGCGAACG
>JAKLIE010000348.1 GCA_022709775.1 Pseudomonadota bacterium | reverse complement strand
TCGAAGCCCAGGTCGATCCAGTAGTCGCGAACGAGGGGCAGGCGGATCACGGGCAGGCCCGTCTCGCGCTCGATCGCCGCGAGCGCGCTCTCGAGGTGGGCGGCGTCGCGCGCCGTCGCGACGAACCAGAGGTTGAACGCGTGCTCGCGCTCGTAGTTGTGGTTGACCTCCTCGTGCGCGGAGACGATCCGCGCGACCTCGGCGAGACGCTCGCGCGGCACCGCGATCGCGGCGAGCGTCGACGCGCCCACGACGTTCGGGCGGAACACGGCGCCGACGCGGCTCACCACGCCATCCGCGAGCCGGCGCGCGACGGCGGCGATGACGTCGCGCTCGGTCGAGCCCAGCTCGGCGGCGATCGCCGAATACGGACGGGAGACGAGCGGGAATCCCCGCTGGCAGCCGTCGACCAGACGCCGCTCCAGCGCGTCGAGCGGCGCGATCGCGTCCCGGACGTCCATCGTCAGAACCCCGTGCGCGCCGCGCGCGACGTGAAGAAGATGCCGGACGGGCCGTCGGCGGCGAGCGTCGCGACCGTCCTCAGCGTCTCGGTGTCGACGACGACGACGCGGTTGTCGTCGCGCGACGAGATCCAGACCTCCTCGCCGCGCGGCGTGAACTCCATGTGCAGCACGGCGCGCCCGGGCTCGAGCGTCGCGGCGACCGCGCGCGACTCGGCGTCGATCACCTGCACGCGGCCGTTGTCCGGGAAGGCGAAGTTGACCCACACCTGCCGCGCGTCCGGGCGCGCGATCACGAACACGGGCTGGCCCGCGACCGGCACCCGCGCGACCTCGCGCCAGTCGCGCGTGTCGACGACGAGCACCTCGTGGCGGCCGATCGCCGGCAGCCACGCGTAGCCGCCCGCCACCGCCCAGCCGCGCAGGTGCGGCATCTTGTAGACGGGCAGCTTCTCCTCGCCCTTGCCGTAGTTCGGAAGGATGCGTCTCACGCCGCGCGCGGGATGCCAGAGGTCGAGCAGTGCGAGTCCGTCCTCGCCGAACAGCCCCGCGACGTACCAGCGGCCGTCCGGCGTGACGAGGCCGTCGTACGGCTGCTTGCCGATGTCGCGGTGGCGCTCGACCTTCGGAGCGCGCGGGTCGCGCGCGTCGATCACCCAGATCTCGCCCGCGTCGAACAGACTCGCGACGAAGCGCCGACCCGGCGCGTCCGCGAGGCCCACGACCTTGGACGGCTTGCCGTCGGGGCCGGGCGCGGCGGGAATGTCGGCGAGCAGCTCCAGCGTGACCGCGTCGAAGAGCTTCACGCCGCCCGGCGTGTAGTTCTGCGCGGCGATCACGCGGCCGTCCTGGCTCACCGCGCCGCCGATCGAATTGCCGGCCTGGATCACGCGGCGGACGATCTTCCGCTCCAGCAGGTCGACCTTCGTGAGGCCGCCGTCGCGGCCGAACACGTATGCGTAGCGCGCGTCGCGCGAGTAAACGGCCGACGCGTGCGACAGATCGCCCAGGCCCTCGACCGTTCCGAGCACGGTGCGCGCGGTCGTGTCGACGATCTTCACCCGCCCCGCCTCGCGCTCGATGACGATGCCCAGGTCGCCCGTGCCTCGCAACTCCGCCGCCGCGGCGGGCATCACGAACGCGCAGGCGGCGAGGAGCAGGCCGACGGCGCCCCGGAAGGCGCGGCGGACGGACGGATCAGCGTGAACCGACATCGGTTGCCCCATCGATCATCCGGGCAACCAGCCAGTCGGCCTCTGCCTCGGACATGAATCGCCGCCAGGGCGGCATCGCGGTTCCGGTTCGGCCGTAGACGATCGTCGCGGCCAGGCTTTCCGCCGGTTTCGTTCTCAACGCCTCGGGCGTGAGCGCCGGACCGAGACCGCCGGTCAGGCGCATGCCGTGGCAGGAACCGCAGTCTTGCTTGAGGAGCACGAGAAGCTCGCGTTGCCGCGCGGAGTCGGGCTGTGCGCCGGGCGCGGCGGATGCATTCCCGCCCCCCGCCGCGCCGGCAACCGGCGCAAGCGTCACGGCCGCCGCGATCGCGGCGGCGAGCATCAGGGGACTGGCGGCCTCCACGTCGATCCTCCTCGAGTGCCTGCATGATCGGGCCGGTCGCCCCCCAGGGCATTGACGCATCTCAAAGGGGGTATCCGCATGCCCTTCGCCACCGCCTGTCGAGGCCGGCGAAGGCTGCATCTTCGCCGATTTCCGGAACCCGAAACACGAAGGGCGGCCCCAAGGCCGCCCTTCGCATACCCCGGCTCGCGCCAGGGTCGCCGTCAGTAGACGTCGTGCTGCGTGTTGTAGACGTTGAACTTGCCGGTCGGCGTGACGATCTTCGGGTTCCTGATCACCTTCTTGAGCTTGAGCGTCTTGTCGTCGACGATCACGAGCGCCGACTCCTGGTTCTTCGCGCTCCAGACCGAGAACCACACCTCGTCGCCCGCCTTGTTGTACTCGGGCTGCACGACGCGCTTCGCCCCTTCGCCGACGCCGGACCACTCGGCGATCGGCAGCACCTTGTAGCCCGCCTTCAGGTTCTTCGTGTCGAACACGGCGATCGAGCTCGCGATCTTCGCATCCGGGTGCAGCGGGGTGTCGACCCACAGGTTGCGCGACTTCGGGTGCGTCTTGATGAACAGGTTGCCGCCGCCCTGGCCGTCGATCGTCTCGCACACCTTCCACGCGTACTTCGCGTGGCCCTTCGGGTCGGTGCCGATCAGCGAGATCTTCTCGCTGCCGAGGTGGCCGGTCGCCCAGACCGGACCGCAGGTCGGATGCACGAAGTTCGCGCCGCGCCCCGGGTGCGGGATCTTGTCGACGTCGACGATCGCCGCGCGCTTGCCCTCCTTCGTGTCGACGACCGCGATCTTGTTCGACTGGTTCGCCGCCATCAGCACGTAGCGCTTGGTCGAATCGTAGCCGCCGTCGTGCAGGTACTGCGCGGTCGGGATCTCGGTGATGTCGAGGTTCTCGAGGTCCTTGTAGTTGACGAGCAGGACCTTGCCCGTCTCCTTGACGTTGACGACGAACTCGGGCTTGTAGTGCGATCCCACGATCGCCGCGACGCGCGGCTCGGGGTGGTACTCCTGCGTGCCGACCGTCATGCCGCGCGTGCTCACGATCTTGAGCGGCTCGAGCGTGTCGCCCTTCATGATCACGAACTGCGGGGGCCAGTAGCTGCCCGCGATCGCGTACTTGTCCTCCCAGCCCTTCGCCTTCGACGTCTCGACCGAGCGCGCCTCGAGG
>JAKLIE010000347.1 GCA_022709775.1 Pseudomonadota bacterium | reverse complement strand
CATGCAAGAGGTCAGCGGTTCGATCCCGCTTACCTCCACCACCGATCGTTCGCGTCCGCTTGCGCTGCGGTTGAAGGCGCGGGCGGACGAGACGGCGGCGTCGAAGCAACGGCGTCAAGGCAACAACCGGGTCCCCATCGTCTAGAGGCCTAGGACATCGCCCTTTCACGGCGGTAACCGGGGTTCGAATCCCCGTGGGGACGCCAGGCCCGCTCGCCTCCGGGTCGCGGCATGCGCAGGAACTCCCTGCCCGGCGCTAGCACCGATCCCGCGCCATTCTCTCCCATCGATGAACGCGACGCCAGACAGCAGCGATTCGGGCGGCCGCGGCGCGATCACGGAGACGATCAAGGCATCCTACGAGGCGTTTCGTTACCTGAGCCATACGTGCCCGACGAGCCAGCCGGCGCGGGTCGCGACGGTCGCGGCGCTGACGGGTGTCGATGCGCCCGATCCGACTTCCGCGCGCGTGCTCGAGATCGGGTGCGGCGACGGCGGCAATCTCGTTCCCATGGCCGCCGCGGCACCGCGCGGACGCTTCGTGGGCATCGACATCGCGACGCGTCCGGTCGCGGACGCGCGAACCTGGGCCGGGGATCTCGGGCTTGCCAACGTCGATTTCCTCGCCGGCGACCTGCGCGACCTGCCGGCGGATCTCGGACCGTTCGACTACATCGTGGCGCACGGGTTCTACTCGTGGGTCCCCGCGGAGGTCCGCGGCGTGCTGTTCGAGACGCTTCGGGCGCGCCTCGCGCCGAACGGCATCGCGTTCGTCAGCCACAACGTGATGCCGGGCTGCGCGCTGCGCGGGATCGCGTGGAGCGTGCTGCGGCCGCACGTGGCGGACATCGACGATCCGGGTCGCAAGATCGCGGAAGCGCGGGCGATGGCCGAGCGCATGGCGGAGGCGATGGCGGGGCAGCCCGGCCTCGCGGCGGCCCTTGCAGGCGAGTTCCGGGATGTCGCAGGACGCCAGGACTTCGCGATGCTGCACGACGACCTCGCACCGATCAACCATCCGGCGTTCCTGCGCGAGATCGCGGCCGAGGGCGAGGCGCACGGCCTCGCATGGCTCGCCGATGCGGACCTCTACCGCCACCCGGCGTCCGCGTACGGCGAGGCGATGAACGCCTGGCTCGCGGCGGCGGATCGCATGACGCGCGAGCACGTGATCGACCATCTGCGCCTGCGAAGGTACCGGGAGTCGCTGTTCGTCCATCGCGCCAAGGGGGTCGGCACTCCGGTCTCGGCCGAACGGCTCGCGCCGATGCACGTCGGGGCATCGAACGACAGCGTCGAGCGTCACGCGTCGCTGCCGCGCGCGCCTTCCGCGAGCGACCGCTCGCCGGCCGCGGTCCAGAGGATGCTTCTCGACCGTCTCGTCGAGCTTCACCCGGCGACCGTGCCGGTGGCGGACGCGGTGGCGTGGATCTCGACGCGCAGCGGACCGGGCTCGATGCTGGCCCAGCCGGGCAATGCGTTGCGACTGCTCCTGAATGCGTGCTACGTCGGCGCCGTCGTTCCGTTCGCGTTCGCCGTGCCCTGCGTTCGCACCCCCGGCGCGAGGCCCCGCGCATTCGCGCCCGCGCGCTGGCAGGCGCCCCGGCTCGGGATCGTCGTCAACCTGCGGCACGACAGTGTCGTGTTCACCGATCCGGCGCAGCGGCGCCTGCTGCCACTGGTCGACGGCACGCGCACGCGCGACGAGCTCGCGTCCGCGCTCGCGGACTTCGCTCCGGATGCCGGGGATCCCCGGCGTCGCGTCGACGAGCATCTCGCCCATTTCGCACGGATCGGATTGCTCGAGGCGTGACCGGAGTACCGCGCGGATACAATGGCGCGCTCCCGAGACTCCGCACGCGATGGCCACCGGAATCCACGACGACCTGAAGGCCGCCTACGAGGAAGTCGCGTACGTCGGGCGTCCCAACCCCTGGACCCATCCCGGCCGACTCGCCGCGATCGGCTCGCTGTTCGGCCTGGCGCCGCCCGATCCCGCGGGGGCGCGCGTCCTCGAGGTCGGCTGCGGCGACGGCGCGAACCTGCTGCCGATGGCCGCGCGGATGCCCGGCGCGCGCTTCACCGGCTGCGACTACTCGGCGCTGCTCATGGGACGCGCGAACGAGATGCGGCGCGGCCTCGGCCTCGCGAACGTCGAACTCGTCGAAGGCGACCTGCGCGCGGTCTCGGACTCGCTCGGGACGTTCGACTACATCATCGCGCACGGATTCTATTCGTGGGTGCCCGCCGACGTGCGCGATGCGTTCCTCGCGCTGACGAGCCGGCACCTCGCGCCGGGCGGGCTCGTCTACGTGAGCTACAACGTGCTTCCCGGCTGCTTCGTCAGGCAGATCGGCTGGGACGCGATCAAGCTCGAGAACGTCGGCGCGAGGACCGCGCAGGAGCGGCTCGGCGGCGCACGGAGGATCCGGCAGGACCTGACCGAGGCATGGTCCGCGGCGGGCGGCATGGCAGGGCTGCTCGCGTCCGAGTTCGCCGACGACGCCGATCGGACCGACAGCGCGCTCTACCACGACGACATGTCGGGCGTGAACCGGCCCGTGTACTTCACGGAATTCGCCAGACACGCGGGCGCCCACGGCCTCGGTTTCGTCGCGGAAGCGGCAACGGGCACGATGGGGGCGGGGGGGCTTCCGCCGCAGCTGCAGTCGATCATCGCGGCCGCGGACCCGCTTTCGCGCGAGCAGTACATCGACTTCGCGCGTCTGCGGCGCTTCCGGCAGTCGGTACTCGCGACCGCCCGGGACGTGTCGCGGGCGCAGCTCGCGCCACAGGCGCTGGACCGGCTCCACGTCTCTGCCGTCACCGGCGTGATCCAGGATCGGGTCGCGAACGGAACGCGGCCCGGCGTCGATCTCCTGGTCGACGTCCTCGCCGAGCGCTACCCTGGCAGCATCGCCGGTGCCGAGCTCGTCGAAGCGCTGGTCGCGCGCGGCATCCCCGCGAACGAGGCGCGCGGCCTTCTCCTGCGCGGGTGCTTCGCGGGGGCATGCGAGCTGCACGCGGGCCCGATCCCGGTCGCGCAGCGCGTGTCGGAACGGCCGCGCGCCTTCGGCGTCGCGCGATGGCAGTCGGCACGCTCCGACATCGTGACGAACCTGCGCCACGAAGGCGTGCGCCTCGACGAGGACGACGCGCGCCGGGTGCTCGCCGCGGCCGACGGAACGCGCGGCCGCGAAGAGATCGCTGCCGTGCTCGGCCCACGG
>JAKLIE010000346.1 GCA_022709775.1 Pseudomonadota bacterium | reverse complement strand
GATGGGCATCTCCACTTACCAGTCCTACTGCGGCGCGCAGATCTTCGAGGCGATCGGCCTGAACGCATCGTTCGTCGCGCAATACTTCACCGGCACCGCGACCCAGATCGAGGGCATAGGCCTGAAGGAAGTCGCGGAAGAGGCGGTGCGTACACATGCCGCGGCGTTCGGCAACGACCCGGTGCTGGCGAACATGCTCGACATCGGCGGCGAATACGCCTTCCGTATCCGCGGCGAGGAGCACATGTGGACGCCGGACTCGATCGCGAAGCTGCAGCACGCGACGCGCGCCGGGAGCTTCGCGACGTACAAGGAATACGCGGCGCTGATCAACGACCAGAGCCGCAGGCTCAGGACCCTGCGGGGCCTGTTCGAGCTGAAGACCGGCGTGCGGCCGCCCGTTCCGATCGCCGAGGTCGAGCCGGCCAGCGAGATCGTCAAGCGGTTCGCCACCGGCGCGATGAGCCTGGGCTCGATCTCGACCGAGGCGCACACGACGCTCGCGGTCGCGATGAACCGGATCGGCGGCAAGTCGAACACCGGCGAGGGCGGCGAGGACGCGATGCGCTACCGCGCCGAGCTTCGCGCGGGGCACAGCACGGTCGCCGACGGCGACACGATCGCGACGGTGATCGGCAAGGACCGGATCGAGCACGACGTCCCGCTCAAGGCCGGCGACAGCCTGCGCTCGAAGATCAAGCAGGTCGCGTCGGGCCGCTTCGGCGTGACCGCCGAATACCTGACGTCGGCCGACCAGATCCAGATCAAGATGGCGCAGGGCGCGAAGCCCGGCGAGGGCGGCCAGCTGCCCGGCCACAAGGTCTCCGAGTACATCGCGATGCTGCGCTACTCGGTGCCGGGCGTGGGCCTGATCTCGCCGCCGCCGCACCACGACATCTACTCGATCGAGGACCTGGCGCAGCTGATCCACGACCTCAAGAACGCCAACCCGCGCGCGTCGATCTCGGTGAAGCTCGTCTCGGAGATCGGCGTCGGCACGGTCGCCGCCGGCGTCGCGAAGGCGAAGTCCGACCACGTGACGATCGCGGGCCACGACGGTGGCACCGGCGCGTCGCCGGTCTCGTCGATCAAGCACGCGGGCACGCCGTGGGAGCTGGGGCTGTCCGAGACGCAGCAGACGCTCGTGCTGAACCGCCTGCGCGGGCGCATCACCGTGCAGGTCGACGGGCAGATGAAGACCGGCCGCGACGTCGTCATCGGCGCGCTGCTCGGCGCCGACGAGTTCGGCTTCGCGACCGCGCCGCTCGTCGCCACCGGCTGCATCATGATGCGCAAGTGCCACCTGAACACCTGCCCGGTCGGCGTGGCCACGCAGGACCCCGTGCTGCGTCGCAGGTTCAGCGGCCAGCCCGAGCACGTCGTCAACTACTTCTTCTTCGTCGCCGAGGAAGTGCGCGAGCTGATGGCCTCCCTGGGCTTCCGGTCCTTCGACGAGATGATCGGCCGCAGCGAGCTGATCGACATGAGGAAGGGCGTCGAGCACTGGAAGGCGAAGGGGCTCGACTTCTCGCGGATCTTCCACCAGGCGCCGATGCCCGCGACGGTCGCGCGCCGTCGCTGCGAGGATCAGGACCACGGCCTCGCCGGCGCGCTCGACCATGCGCTGATCGAGGGTGCCGGGCCGGCGCTCGGCAAGCGGCAGCCGGTGCGGCTCGCGCACCGCATCCGCAACGCGCACCGGTCGGTGGGGGCGATGCTGTCGGGCGAGGTGGCGCGGCGCTACGGGCACGAGGGGCTCCCCGACGACACGATCCACGTCGCGTTCGAGGGCATCGCCGGTCAGAGCTTCGGCGCGTTCCTCGCGCACGGCGTGAGCTTCGAGCTCAAGGGCGCGACCAACGACTACGTCGGCAAGGGCCTCTCCGGCGGGCGCATCGTCGTCTATCCGGATCCGGTGTGCCCGGCGAAGCCCGAGGAGAACATCGTCGTGGGCAACACCGTCATGTACGGGGCGATCGCCGGCGACGCGTACTTCCGGGGCGTGGCGGGCGAGCGCTTCTGCGTGCGCAATTCGGGCGCGACGGCGGTCGTCGAGGGCACGGGCGACCACGGCTGCGAGTACATGACCGGGGGCACCGTGGCGGTGCTCGGCCGCACGGGCCGCAACTTCGCGGCCGGCATGAGCGGCGGGCTCGCGTACGTCTACGATCCCGACGGCACGTTCGTGCAGCGCTGCAACACGTCGATGGTGACGCTCGAGCGCGTGCTTCCCGAGGCCGAGCAGGCCCGCGAGGAGCGCGAGCTCGCCTCGTCGGGGAAGGCGCGGGCGCGCCACGCGAACCGCGCCGACGAGGTGCTGCTGCGCGAGATGATCGAGCGGCACCTGCGTTTCACCGGCTCGACGGTCGCGCTCGCGATGCTCGACGACTGGGAGGCCGCCCGCGGACGCTTCGTCAAGGTGTTCCCGAACGAGTACCGGCGCGCGCTCACGGAGATTGCCGCGAAGGCCGCCGCGAAGCCCGCGGCGGCGAAGGAACGCGCGGCGGCCTGAGGACATGACGTTCGTGGGGGGCGCGCGGCGCCCGCCACCTTGATACGGTTGGCACATGGGCAAGATCACCGGATTTCTCGAGCTCCAGCGCATCGCCGAAGTCGCGGAAGCGCCGCGCGACCGCCTGCGCCACTACCGCGAGTTCGTGCTCGCGCTGGGCGACGACGCGGCGTCGAAGCAGGGCGCGCGCTGCATGGACTGCGGCATCCCGTTCTGCCAGTCGGGATGCCCGGTCAACAACATCATCCCCGACTGGAACGACCTGGTGTACCGGCGCGCGTGGCGCGAGGCGCTCGACACGCTGCACTCGACCAACAACTTCCCGGAATTCACCGGCCGCGTGTGCCCGGCGCCCTGCGAGGCGGCGTGCACGCTCAACATCAACAACGACGCCGTCGGCATCAAGTCGATCGAGCACTTCATCATCGACAAGGGCTGGGAGGAAGGGTGGGTCGTGCCGCAGCCGCCGGCGCGCAGGACCGGGCGCCGCGTCGCGGTCGTCGGATCGGGGCCCTCGGGGCTCGCGTGCGCGCAGCAGCTCGCGCGCGCGGGCCACGACGTCGTCGTGTTCGAGAAGAGCGACCGCATCGGCGGGCTGCTCCGCTACGGCATCCCCGACTTCAAGCTCGAGAAGCCGTCGATCGACCGGCGCATGGCGCAGATGTCGGCCGAGGGCGTGGAGTTCAGGCCCGGCGTCGAGGTGGGGCGCGGCGCCGA
>JAKLIE010000345.1 GCA_022709775.1 Pseudomonadota bacterium | reverse complement strand
CGCCATCGCGCGCTCGGAGACGCCCGCGCGATCTGGCTGTTCGTCCGGAAGCTCTACGCGACGCTGCCGCCTTCGGAGATCGAGGCGGCGGTCAAGCGGCTGCTCAAGATCCCGAGCCTGCCGCCGCAGCTCCCGTCCGACGCGCTCGACGCGATTCCCGACGCGCCCGGCGTCTACCTCTTCTACGGCGAGAACCCGCTGCCGCTGTACGTCGGCAAGAGCGTCCACCTGCGTGACCGCGTCGCCGCGCATTTCTGCGGCGACTGGCAGCACGAGACCGACGCGCGGCTGTCCGCCGAGATCCGCCGGATCGAGTTCGAGACGACGGCGGGCGAGCTCGGCGCGCTGTTGCGCGAGTCGACGCTCGTCAAGTCGGCGATGCCCGCGCACAACCGCGCGCTGCGCCGCAAGGAGGACGCGGGCGTGATGACGATCGGCGACGACGGCCGACCCGACTTCGTCCGGGCGGCCGACGTGGATCCGGCCGCGGTCCCCGGCGCCTACGGGCCGTACTCGTCGAAGCGCGCGATGCGCGCGATGCTCCAGTCGCTCACGTCCGAGCACCGCCTGTGCTGGTCGCGGCTCGGCCTCGAACGTCGCGACGGGCCGTGCTTCGCGCGGCAGCTGCGCAGGTGCGAGGGCGCATGCGTGGGGGCGGAGGGCGCGGAGGCGCACGATGCACGCCTGCTCGCCGCGCTCGCCGACGAGGCGATTCCCGCATGGCCGTGGCCCGGCCCGGCACTCGTGCGCGAAGCCTCCCCCGACGGAACCCGCACCGACGTGCACGTCGTGCGCGACTGGCACTGGGTCGGCACGGCGCGCGACGAAGGCGAGCTCGCGGCGCTGCTCGACGCGCCCGCGCGGCCGGCGTTCGACCTCGACGTCTGCCGGCTGCTGCTGCGGCTCTACGCGCGGCAGCGCGACGCGTTCGTACCCGTGCGCGAGGCGGTGCGGGAAACGGAGCTTCAGTACTGATCGAAGATGCGCTGGATGGCGCGCCGGTCGTCCGCGGCCGTGAGCGCGAGCATCAGCAGCACCCTTGCCTTCTGCGGGTTGAGCGTGTCCGCGGCGACGAAGTCGTGCTCGTCGTCGCGGATCGCGCCGTTCGCGATGACGGTCCCGCCCGGCACGCGCGAGGCGCGCACGACGTGGACGCCGGCGCGGCGTGCGTCCTCGAGCCCCGCGAGGACGTCGGGCGTGACGTCGCCCTGGCCGACCCCGGCGTTCACGATCCCGCGCGTCCCGGCGGCGACCAGCGCATCGATCGGAACCCTCGTCGCACCCGTGTGCCCATAGGTGATGTCCACCCGCGGCAGCGAATCGAGCGAGCGCACGTCGAACTCCGACGCGATCGTGTGCCGGCGCAGCGCCCGCCGGTGGAAATGCGGGACGCCACCCTGCATGCGGCCCAGCGGCCCGAATTCCGGCGAGTCGAACGCGTCCGGGCTCGCCGTGCGCATCTTCGTCGCGTCGCGCGCGGCGTGGATCGCGTCGTTCATCGTGACGAGCGCGCCCATGCCGGCGGCCGCCGCGCTCGCCGCCAGCGCGACCGCGTTGTACAGGTTCATCGGGCCGTCGGCCGACAGCGCGCTCGCGGGTCGCATCGCGCCGGTCAGCACGACCGGCTTCTCCGAGCGCACCGTCAGCGTAAGCCAGTAAGCCGTCTCCTCGAGCGCGTCGGTGCCGTGCGTGATCGCGACGCCGTCGACGTCGTCGCGTGCGAGGAGCTCGTCGACGCGCCGCGCGAGCGTGAGCCAGTGCGCGACCGTCATGTGGCCCGAGAGCACCTGGAAGAGCTGCTCGGTGCGCACGTCCGCCACGGTCGAGATCGACGGCACCGAGGCGATCAGCGCATCGGGCGACAGCGCGGGACGCGAGTATCCGACGACCTGCGTCGGCGTCGAGCCTTCGCTCGCGATGGTGCCGCCGGTGGCCAGGACGACGACGCGGCGGCGCCGGTCGGCAGTCGGAGCTCGGTGCGCACTCACCGGATCATGGCCGTGTCAGAGGGTCGCGATGCCGCGAGCCCGTGGCTTCACGCGGGCCGCATAGCGTGCGCGACGATCACCTGCGCGACGCATGCGGTGAGCCGTTTCGCATACGGAACGTGCAGGAACTCGTTCGGCCCGTGGGCGTTCGACTTCGGGCCCAGCACGCCGGTGATCAGGAACTGCGACTCCGGGAATTGCTTCCCGAGCATGCCCATGAACGGAATCGTCCCGCCCTCGCCGAGCGCGCCCGACGGCTGGCCGTAGAACGTGCGCGAGGACGCGTCGACCGCATCCGCGAGCCATTGGGCGGTCGCCGGCGCGTTCCATCCGGTCGCGCCCTGGTCGGGCTCGAAGCGCACCGTCGCGCCGTGAGGCGGATCGGCCTCCAGGAGCTTCTTCAGTTCCCCGGTCGCGCGCTCGCCGTCGATCGTCGGCGGAATGCGCAGCGAGAGCTTGAGCTTCGTGGCGGGCCGCAGCACGTTGCCGGCGTTGGCGATCGGCGGCAATCCGTCCGCGCCGACGATCGACAGGGCGGGACGCCAGGTCCGGTTCAGCACAACCTCGGCCTTCTCGTCGACCATCGGCCGCGTGCGCCCGGACCAGGGGAAACGCTTCACCATCGTCTCGCCGAGGATGCCCGACGCGACGCGCGCCTGCGCGACGCGCTCGGCGGGGATCGGCGCATGGAACGCCGCCGGCAGGACGCGCCCCGACGCGCCGTCCTCGATGCGATCGAGGAGCGCGCGCGCGATCCGGAACGACGACGGCACGACGCCGGAGGCGTCGCCCGAGTGCACGCCTTCGGTCAGCACCTCGACCGACAGCGTGCCCGCGGCGATGCCGCGCAGCGACGTCGTGAGCCACAGCCGCTCGTAGTCGCCGGCCCCCGAGTCCAGCCCGATCACGAAGTCGACACGGCCCATGCGCGGCGCGAGCGCCTCGAGGTACGCCGGCAGATCGTAGCTTCCCGACTCCTCGCAGGTCTCGATCAGGCCCACGCAACGCGCGTGCGGCAGTCCCTGTGCCTGCAGCGCGCCGAGTGCCGCGAGCGACGCGTACACCGCGTAGCCGTCGTCCGCGCCGCCGCGGCCGTAGAGCCTGCCTTCCTCCATCACCGGCTTCCAGGGGCCCAGCCCCTCGCGCCAGCCGGTCATCTCGGGCTGCTTGTCGAGGTGGCCGTAGAAGAGCACGGTGCGCTCGCCCGCGAGCCCGCCGGTGGCGGGGATGTCGAAGAAGAGCAC
>JAKLIE010000344.1 GCA_022709775.1 Pseudomonadota bacterium | reverse complement strand
GAGAAGCCGCCGAGGAACGCCGCGACGAGGAGCAGCGTCGCACCGTTGTAGCCCAGTCCCCGCGTGAGCAGCGACCCCAGCGCGTCGCCGATCGCCCCGCCGGGGCCGATCGGCAGCGTGGCGCCGAGCTTCCAGAAGCGCAGCGCCTCGATCGCCGA
Organism: Pseudomonadota bacterium; assembly: GCA_022709775.1. Next base: position 3,077 of record JAKLIE010000344.1, on the reverse strand, counting down.
GCTCGCCACCAGCACCAGCACGAAACCGATCGTGCCGAGCCAGCGCGGGTGGTCGGTCTCGAGCTCCGGATGGGCGATCCGGCGGAACGACGCGATCGTGATCGCGACGCCCGCCACGACGAGCCACCAGGCGGAGATGCCGAACAGGTAGAGCAGCAGGTCGGCGAGCCACGCGCCGATCGCGCCGCCGCGATTGACGATCGGCGAGCCGTCGCCCGAATACGACCAGGCCGGATCGCCGGGCGAGTAGGACGCCAGGATCAGCGCGACGTACGCGAGCACCGCGACGATCGCGAACCAGATCGACTCGCGCACGAGGCGCGCGAATCGGGGCGACAGCGGCGCGGCGCCGCGTTGCGCCGCGGACCCGCGCAGGGATGCGCCTGAATTCTTATTGAAAAACATCATGTTGCCGCGGACACCTCATGCGGCACATTATACACGGATCGACGTGTCGCGCACGGGAGGCCACGAAGGCTCCGGGGTTGCGCCGCGCAGGGCCGACCCCGATCTACCGGTAGAATCGCGCCTCTTCGAGAAAGCGAGCAAGGAAGATGAGCACCAGGCACGCCCGACTCCTGATCCTCGGTTCCGGCCCCGCCGGGTACGCCGCCGCAGTATACGCCGCACGCGCGAATCTCGAGCCCGTGCTGATCACCGGCCTGGCGCAGGGCGGCCAGCTGATGACGACGACCGAGGTCGACAACTGGCCCGCCGACGTCGACGGCGTGCTGGGGCCCGACCTGATGGCCCGCTTCCAGCGCCACGCCGAGCGCTTCGACACCGAAATCATCTTCGACCACATCCACGAGGTCGATTTCGCGAAGCGTCCGTTCGCGCTGAAGGGCGACAACGGCACCTACACCTGCGACGCGCTGATCGTCGCCACCGGCGCCTCCGCGCGCTACCTCGGGCTGCCGTCCGAGGAGGCGTACATGGGCAAGGGCGTGTCGGCCTGCGCCACCTGCGACGGGTTCTTCTACAGGGGCCAGGACGTGGTCGTCGTCGGCGGGGGCAACACCGCCGTCGAGGAGGCGCTCTACCTGTCGAACATCGCGAAGAGCGTCACCGTCGTCCACCGTCGCGACCGCTTCCGCGCGGAGGCGATCCTGGTCGACAAGCTGATGGCGAAGACGAAGCCCGGCGGCAACGTCCGCGTGATCTGGAACCACGTCGTCGACGAGGTGCTGGGCGACGCGTCCGGCGTGACCGGCGTGCGCCTGAAGCACCGCGACACCGGCGCCGCGCAGGACGTCGAGGTCCACGGCCTGTTCGTCGCGATCGGACACACGCCGAACACGCAGATCTTCGAGGGCAAGCTCGAGATGGCGGGCGGCTACATCAAGGTGAAGAGCGGCACCGAGGGCAACGCGACGGCGACCAGCGTCCCGGGCGTGTTCGCGGCGGGGGACGTCGCCGACCACGTCTACCGCCAGGCCGTCACCTCGGCCGGGACCGGGTGCATGGCCGCGCTCGATGCCGAGGCGTTCCTCGAGGGCAGCTGACAGGAGACCGATGGCGGAAGCCGGCGGCGGCGCAACGAGCGCCGCGCGACGGCGGCGTGCGGGCGATGGCGAAGCTTTCCGACCTCAAGGCGCTGATCGACGCGAAGCGAGCGTCGGAGCCGCGCGCGCCGGAGAAACCGGCGGCGAGCGCGGCCGAGCCCGCCGGTTCCCCGCCGCGCGCGCAAGCTCCTTCGCCCCGTCGCGCGATCGCCGCCGCCAAGCACGCCGAGGGCGACATCGACCTCAAGGCGGCGTTCGCCGACGTCGCGCCGATCAAGCCCGCGAACCGGGCGAGCATCGCCGCGCCCGCCCCTGCCCCGGTGCCGCGGCACCGGCTCGCGGACGAGCGGGACGCGCTCGAAGCGTCCAAGTACGGCGACGACCCGGCTCCCCAGTCCTGGGACATCGGCCAGGAGCAGGAGGGCGAGCAGACCTTCCTGCGCGCCGGGCTCGGCACCGACGTGCTCGGGAAGCTGCGCCGCGGCCACTGGAAGGTCCAGGCGGAACTCGACCTGCACGGCCACGACTCCGAGGAGGCGCACGACGCGCTGGCCGATTTCCTGGTCGACGCGCGCTCGTCGGGCATGCGCTGCGTGCGGGTGATCCACGGCAAGGGGCTCACCTCGCCCAACCGCGAGCCGGTGCTGAAGGGCAAGGTGCGCCGCTGGCTCGCGCGCTGGGACGACGTGCTCGCCTACTGCGAGGCGCCGCAGCACGCCGGCGGCGGCGGTGCGGTGATCGTGCTGTTGCGGGGACGGTAGGCCGGACGCGCTTGCCGGTTCGGCGGCGTGCAGGTAGAACCTCCGACGTCGATCGTCCGGACAGGCACCGATGCTCCGATTCGCCCTCCTCCTCGCCGCCGCCCTCGTTGCCGTGCCCGCGTTCGGGCTCGACGCGTTCCCGGGCGCACGCGCGGTCGTCTTCGACGGCAAGCGACTCGCGCAGGCCGCGCAGGGCGGCACGCCCGTCGAGCGGTGGCGCGAGTTCGTCCCGGACGGCGAGGCGATCGCGCGCTGGACGCACCTCGCGTCGATCCGCGAGTACCCGGGACACAAGGATCCGAAGGCGCTCGCCACCGCGCTTCTCCAGGCGCTGAAGAAGCAGAATCCCGACGCGCCGTCGTCGATCATCCAGCATCCGGCCACCGGCGAGGTCATCGTCGACTTCGTCACCTGGCCGCCCGACCGCGCGTTCACCGAGTTCAACCTGTTCCGCTACGGCAAGCGCGAAGGCGGCGGCATCGTCGCGCAGCAGTACGCGCTGCGCCGCTACGGCGACGCCGGCGACTTCCTGCGGGGGCTCAAGGCCGAGCGCGTCCGGCTCGTCGACCTGATGGCGAAGGAAGGTCTGCGCGCCGCTCCCTGAGGCCCGGGGCCGGCGCAACAGGGCGTCCGACCGGGACCCGGCCCTCGGCGCGCCATCCGCGGCTCGGCTTTCGTGCCGACGGGCTCGTCGCGTCGAGTGCGTCGGGTCCTCGCCCGGCGCGCGGCGCCGCGATCAGAGGACGCGATGCGCGTACGCAGGCAGCCTGGAGCGCACTTCCGCGGCCCTCGCCGGATCGCAAACGCCGGC
>JAKLIE010000343.1 GCA_022709775.1 Pseudomonadota bacterium | reverse complement strand
AAGCACCGGATCGGGCTGGACGCGAGCCAGGACTACGGCTTCGTGCGCGACTTCGTCGGAACGGTCGCCGGCGCGGGCTGCGACGTGTTCATCGTCCACGCGCGCAACGCGGTATTGAAGGGGCTGTCGCCGAAGGAGAACCGCGACGTTCCTCCGCTGCGCTACGAGATCGTGCACCGGCTCAAGCGCGACTTCCCGCACGCGACGATCGTGCTGAACGGCGGGCTCGCCGACTGGCGCACGATCGAGTCCGAACTCGATGCCGTGGACGGCGTAATGCTGGGCCGCACCGCGTACCACGATCCGTACTTCCTCGCGCACGTCGACTCGCGCCTGTTCGGCGACGACGCGCCGCCGCCCACGCGCGCCGCCGTCCTCGAGGCGATGCTGCCGTACGTCGCGGCGCAGGTCGCGCGCGGCACGCCGCTGCGCGCGATCGCCCGGCACATGCTCGGCCTCTACCACGGCTGCAGCGGCGGGCGCCGCTACCGGCAGCTCCTGTCCGACGCGCGGCGTTTGAAGGGCGCGGGGCCGGAGCTGCTGCGCGAGGCGCTTTCGGCGGTCGAGCCCGCCCTCGCGGACTAGCGTCGGCGTCGCTTCCCGCGCCGCGCATTCGCGGGGCCGGGCAGCGGATCGGCATCCTCGGCCCCGCCCGGCATCGCCCGCAGGAAACGGTCGGGCGCGATCTCGACGGCGATCGAGGCTCCCGCGTAGAGCGCGACGAGCAGGTGCGGCAGGAAGCGGCCGAAGAGCCACCCGATCGGCGAGTAGACCGCGAGCAGGATCACGACCCAGCGCAGGAACACGAGCGTGAATCTGCGCTTGACGCGCAGCTCCTCCGGGCTGCGGACGTGGAGCTCGCGCCACAGGCCCGCGTACGACCAGACGGCCGCGACGGCCTGCCAGGCGATGCCCGCCTGCAGCGCCGGGTCGGCGAAGAGGGTCCGGACGTCGTCCCAGCCCGCCCACGCACCGACGAACACGAGCGGCATCCCGAGCGGCACGGCGATGAACGCGACGAGGAACGCGGCGCCCGCGACGTAGCCGACCTCGGCGTTGAGCCGCGACGCCCAGCGGTCCTCGACGCTGCCGCGACCGAACCACGACATCAGCCCGGCGAAGATCACGCCGATCGACAGCATCGTGTCGACGAAGTACAGGAGCAGCACGGTCGACGCCGACCAGCCGAACGCGAGGATGCCCGCGACCGGCACCAGGTTGCGCGCGACGACCTGGCCGATCGCGATCGGGTCGAAGCGACGGCCGGTGTCGAAGTCGGTCATCGTGCGGCGTCGTGCGGACGGCTAGCTCGGCATGTCGTGCTCGACGTACTGCCGGACGATCGACTCGAAGTCGGCGTCGGTTCGCATGCCGAGCGAATGGCCGACCTTCGCATCGAAGTCGCGCGGCCACGTGCGCACGATGCGGTCGATCGCGGGATCGTGCCGGAACACGACGCGGTCGGCGACCGCGTCGCCCGCGACGCGCCTCAACGCATCGACCATCCCGCCAACGGTGACCGAGATTCCGGGGACGTTCACCGCGTGCGACGGCGGAAACGCGGACGCGGGCGCCTCGTAGCCGGCGATCAGGCTGTCGACGATCGTGCGCGGCGAGACGAGCCACATGCGCGTCGACGCGTCGACCGGGCAGACCGCCTCGATGGCGGAGAGCGGCTCCCGGATGATCCCGCTCGCGAACGACGATGCGGCCTTGTTCGGCTTGCCGGGGCGGACGGTGACCGTCGGCAGTCGCAGGCTGCGGCCGTCGACGAAGCCCTTGCGCGCATAGTCGTGGACGAGCAACTCGCAGACCGCCTTCTGCGCGCCATAGGAGGACTGCGGCGTGAGCACCTGGTCGTCGGGCACGCGTTCGGGGAGCGCGCCGCCGAACACCGCGACCGAGCTGGCGAACGCGACGCGCGGCGTCGCGGGCAGCGCGCGGCAGCGCTCGAGCAGCGCGCGCGTCGCATCGACGTTCACCCGCCAGCCCAGTTCGAAGTTCGCCTCGGCCTCGCCGCTGACGACCGCCGCCAGGTGGAAGACGCCTTCGACGCCGCCCCTGAAGGCGCGGTCGAGCAGCGTCGGGTCGTTCAGGTCCCCGGCAAGGCTCGTCACGCGAACGTCGGAGAGGTCGGCGGCCGACGCGATGTCGACGAGCGTGATGCGCTCGATCGCACGCGGACGGCCGTCCGCGCCGGCGAGCGAACCTCGCGCGATCAAGGCCGAGGCGAGCTTGCGCCCGAGGAACCCGGCGCCGCCGGTGATCAGGATGTGCATGGGGTGCCGTCGGGAGATCGAAGGGGAGCCGGCATTATGATCGCGTCGCGCCGGGCAATGGCGTCGTTCCGACGCTCGCCGGACCTGCGCTCACCGCCGCAGCTTCGCAAGTCCGGCGCGCAGCGCTTCCTCGAGGTATGCGCCGTAGAAGTCCGCGGTGAGCAGCCCGACCACGGGCTCCGCGAGCGGCGCGCCCGTGCCGTCGACGACGAGCACCGTCGGCGTGAGGGCCACGCCGTAGCTCGCGGAGAGCGCGCCGTGCGTCGTCGCACGCCCGTCGAAGCCGACGACCGACACCGCGCGGTCGGCCTCGATCTGCCGCATCAGCGCATCGTCGCGCCACGGCGCCTCGGCGCTCATCGGCGCCAGGTGCTCGCGCAGCGCGCGCTCGCAGTACGGGCAGTCCTCGCGGTCGAAGAAGAGCAGGATCGGAATGCGGCGCGTGCGGCTGAGCGCCCCATCGGCGGCCAGGTCGGCTGCCGCGGGCAGCGCGAGGGTGCGGGGCCGTCGCGGCGAGCGGGCGGGCGCGTCGATGCGCGTCCCGTTCTGCGCGAGGCTCGCACCGGCGGTGCCCGCCGCCGCGAGTGCTAGAATCGCCTGCAGCGTCCGGCGCCTGGTCGACGCTGCGCGAATCCTCCGTCCCGTCTCCACGCTTCGATGACCTCCCCCTCGGCGCCGCGCCGGCTCGTCATCGCCACGCGGGAATCCGCGTTGGCCCTCTGGCAGGCCGAACATATCCGCGCGCGGCTCGCGGGATTGTATCCGCATACGCACGTCGACCTGCTCGGCATGACGACGCAGGGTGACCGCGTGCTCGACCGCCCGCTGGCCGCCATCGGCGGCAAGGGCCTGTTCATCAAGGAGCTCGAGGTCGCGATGGCCGAGGGCCGCGCCGATCTGGCGGTGCACTCGCTCAAGGATCTGCCGATGGAGATGCCGGGCGGCTTCGTCCTTGCGGCGGTGACCGCGCGGGA
>JAKLIE010000342.1 GCA_022709775.1 Pseudomonadota bacterium | reverse complement strand
CTTCGGATTCGGGTAATAGAGATGCGGGCCGTTCGACGTGCGGTCGCAGGTGACTCCCAGCGCGACCTCCGCCATCCCGGCCTCGATCTCCTGGGCGGCGGCGAGCAGCACCCGCGCGCCGGTCGCGCACGCCTGCATGATCGTCGGGCCGGCGACCTTGCCCGCACCGGCCATGCCCGCGAGCCACGGCATGCCGTAGAACGCGTGCGGCTGGGGAACCGACAGGCCCAGCACGCCGTGGTCGATCCGCTCGGGCGCGATGCCCCGGCGCGCGAGCTCCGCCTTCGCGACGTGGGCGGCGAACTCGACGCTGTGCAGGTGCGCGAGGCTCCCCTGCCAGCGCGCGAAAGGCGTCGACCAGTAGGCGCCGTAGGGGATCTCGGCCCGGAACGCCATCGGGGCGGTCATCGCCGACGTGCGCCCGCCGGGGCGGCTGGCTGATCGGTCGACTCGCGCGCGATGTCGTCGAGGACCGTGCGAAGGTGGTGCCGGGCGACCTGAAGGTGCTCGCTCATCACCCGGGCGGCGCGCTCCGGATCGTGCTTCTTCAGCGCCGCCAGGATGTTCTTCATGCCGGCCAGCGCGGCCTTGCGGGCGGCCGCGTTGTTGAGCGTGAGCACGCGCAGGTAGCGCACGTGACCGGCGGAGAGCGCGATGGCGCGGAGGAGCCTGCGGTTCGCGACGAGCGAGTGCCACGTGGCGTGGAAGCGCGCGTTGGCCTCGATGAACGCGTCGGCGTCGTCGGCGCGCTCGGCGCTCTCGGCTTCCTTGAGGGCGGCGGCGATGCTGGCGAGAGCCTTCTCGCCGGGGGCGGACGAGGCGACCTGCGCCAGCGCCGCCGGCTCGAGCATGCCGCGCAGCTCGTAGATCTCGTCGACGTCGGCGTCGGACAGCACCGGGACGGTGAAGCTGCGTCCGTCGGCGGAGATGAGCCCTTCGCTCTCAAGACGGGCGAGGGCCTCCCGCACGGGCGTGCGCGAGACGCCCAGCTGGATCGCGAGCGGCGCTTCCTGCAGCCGCTGGCCCGGGACGATCACGTGGCTGCCCAGGTACTCGCGCAGCGTCCGGTAGACCTGGTCGCCGAGGCCTTCGGGACGGTCGACGGGCTTGAGCGTGGGCGCCATCGGTTCGGGAGGGGAAGAGGTCGGGGTGTCCACGTGCGGTGTCGGCACGGGACGGCGCGGCCGGACGGCGAAGATCCGTGATCCGGACGATTGCGCGTATCCCGTATTGCGGGTACGGTATACATTCGATCGATCGGTGTCAACTGACGCACGTCAACCTCCTGCGCCGGGACACGCGCTCCTTCCACGCGACGCTCGCCACGATGACCACGCCGACCTCGCCGCTCGCCCCGCTCTGGGTGAGCCCGTTCAGGCCGTTCTGCGTCCTCGGCGTCGCCTACGGCATCGCGCTCATGGCAGCGTGGATCGCGCAGAAGGCGGGGGTCGCGCCGGCATGGGCCGGGACGCTCGCCGGACAGGCGTGGCACGGGCACGAGATGCTGTTCGGTTTCGCGGCGGCGATCGTCTGCGCGATCGCGCTCACCGCACTCCCGGGCTGGGCGGGAACGCCCGAGATCCGGGGTGCGCCGCTCGCAGGCCTCGCGGCGCTCTGGATCGTCGCCCGCATCGCGTACTGGGGGCGGGAGGCGCTGCCCGCGTGGGTCGCCGCGGCAGGAGCGATCGCGCTGTGGGCCGTGCTCGTCGCGCTCCTGGCCGCGCAGCTCGCGCGCGTCGCCAACCGAGCCTACCTGCTGGTCCTCGTCGTGCTCGGCGGCCTCCTGGCCGGAGACGCGCTGTTCATGACAGGCCATGCCGCCTCGGGTTTCCAGGCAGCGCTCTACGCGCTGATCCTGCTGTTCGCGCTCGCCGGGGGCGTCTTCACGCCGGTGTTCACCGGCAACCACCTGCGCGCGACCGGACGGGGCGACCGGGTGCCGTTCCTGGTGCCCCTGGAGACGGCATCGATCGGCGCGATCCTCGTGCTGGCGCTCGTCGGGCTCGCCGGCGCGCCGGCGCCCTGGCGCGCGGCCGTCGCCTTCGTCGCGTTTTCCCTCCACGCCGTCCGGCTCCTGCGCTGGCGGGGATGGAAGGTGCTCGACGTGCCCCTGCTGTGGACGATGCACGCGGGCTACGCGTGGATGGTCGCGGCCTTCCTGCTCCTCGCGCTGGGCGAACTGGGCTTCGCCGGTCCCGCGCGGGCGTGGCTGCACGCGTTCACCGTCGGCGCCCTCGGCTCGGCGATGATCGGCCTGATGACCCGCGTGGCGCTCCGGCACACCGGACGACCGCTTTCGCTCCCCGGCGCGATCGTCGCCGCGCACCTGCTGGTGCAGGCCGCGGCGGCGGTGCGCGTCGGGGCGGCGATGGCCGGAGGCGGCGATGCGTGGGTCGTCGTCGCGGGGCTCGCGTGGGTCGCGGCGTTCGCGATCTACCTCGCGAGCTTCGGCCCGATCCTCGTTCGACCGAGCCTTCCGCGCATCGTCGCGAGCCCGCTCGACGCAGATTCCCGACCGCAGTCGCCGACCGGCGACCGATGAACACGCATTTCCCCGCTCGACCGTGAGGACGCCGTGAACCCCCGCTACGCGAACCCCCTCGTTGCCGCCCCGACCCGTCCCCTGCCGCGCCGCGTCGCCGTCATCGGCGCGGGATCGATCGGCCCCGACATCGGCTACTACCTGAAGAGCGCGCTGCCGGGGATCGAGCTCACGCTCGTCGACGTTGCGCAACCCGCGATCGACGCGGCGCTGAAGCGCTTCGCCGATTACGCGCAGAAGGCGGTCGCGCGCGGCAAGATGAGCGCGGACGACGCGGCCGCCGCGACCCGCGGCGTGCACGGCACCGTCGACTACGACGCGATCCGGCCGTGCGACTGGGTGATCGAGGCGGCGACCGAGAACCTCGCGCTCAAGCGCCGGATCTTCGAGGCGGTCGAGGCGCGCGTCGCCGACGACGCGATCGTCACGTCGAACACGAGCTCGCTGCCCGCCGCGCGCATCTTCGCCGGGATGCGTCACCCCGGGCGCGCGACCGTGACGCACTTCTTCGCTCCGGCCTGGCGCAATCCGGCAGTCGAGGTGATCGACTGGGCGGGTGCGGGGCCGGGTCTCGTCGACCACCTGCTGCGCGTCTTCTGTGCGACCGGCAAGCTGCCGATCGTCACGTCGGACGCGCCGTGCTTCATGCTGGACCGGATCTTCGACAACTGGTGCAACGAGGCGGCGCTCCTGCTCGACCGCGCGACCGCGGCCGAGATCGACAGCGTCGCG
>JAKLIE010000341.1 GCA_022709775.1 Pseudomonadota bacterium | reverse complement strand
CTCCGCCGCGCAGGGGCTCTTCGGCAAGTCGCCGGACGGCCTCGATGCGCGCGAGGCGGCGATCCTGGTCGCTTTGCTGCGCCAGCCGGCCGCGAAGCCGGCGCTCGTCGCGCAACGCGCGTGCGCGGTCGCGAACACGGTGAGCGCAGGTGCCGATTGCGACGCGATCCGAGCGACCGCGTCGATGGCGTTCGCGGGCGCCTACCGGATGCCGCCGCGCTGGAACCTCGCGCCGCACCTCGCGGCGAAGCTGCTAAGGTCGCCGGGGGAGCGCCTGACGACCACGCTCGATGGCGAGCTGCAGGCGCACGCGGTTGGCACTCTCCGCGATCACCTGGCCGAGCTGTCGGGACGCGGCGTCGGCGACGGCGCGATCGTCGTGCTCGACAACGCGAGCGGCGACGTGCTCGCGTGGGTCGGCAGCAGCGGCGAAACCTCCGAAGCGGCGAAGGTCGACGGCGTCGTCGCGCCGCGCCAGGCGGGTTCGACGCTGAAGCCCTTTCTCTACGCGCTCGCGCTCGACCGGAGGCTCCTCACCGCCGCCTCGCTCGTCGACGACAGCCCGCTCGCGATCGCGACCGAGCGCGGCGTCTACGCGCCGCAGAACTACGACCGCGGCTTCCACGGCGCGGTGAGCATGCGCACCGCGCTCGCGAGTTCGCTCAACGTGCCGGCCGTGCGCACGCTCGACCTCGTCGGGCTCGACCGCTTCCACGACACGCTGCGCGAGCTGGGCTTCGACACGCTGACGCAGCCGGACGACTACTACGGGGCTTCGCTCGCACTGGGCGGTGCGGACGTCACGCTGCTCGCGCTGACCAACGCGTATCGCACGCTCGCCAACGACGGCCTATGGAGCCGGACGCGGACCGTCGCCGCGGGCGCTGGGGCGCCGATGCGCCTGCCGATCGGTCCCGATCCGGCCGAATCGCGGCGGGTGTTCGGCGCGCCGGCGAGCTTCGTCGTCGCCGACGTCCTCGCCGATCGAGGCGCTCGCGCGACCACGTTCGGCCTCGAGAACCCGCTCGCGACGCGCGTCTGGAGCGCCACGAAGACCGGCACGAGCAAGGACATGCGCGACAACTGGTGCATCGGCTTCACGCCGCGCTACACGGTCGGTGTGTGGGTCGGCAACTTCTCGGGCGCGCCGATGCACGACGTGTCCGGCGTGACCGGCGCGGCGCCGATCTGGCGCGACCTCGTGCACAGGCTGCATCGGGACGTCCCTTCCGAGCGTCCCGCGCCGCCCTCGGGCGTCGAGCGGGGAACCGTCGCGTTCGATCCGCCCGTCGAGCGCGAGCGGCCCGAGTGGTTCCTGCGCGGCACCGCAACGGCGACGATCCGCGCCACGACGAGGCCCGCCGAAGAGGATGGCGACGACGCCGTGGCGTCCATCCCGCGCATCCGCTATCCCGCACCGGAGACGATCGTCGCACTCGATCCCGACATTCCACCCGCGAGCCAGCGCATGGCGTTCGTCGCGTCGGCGATGCCGACGGGACTGCGCTGGACCCTGAACGGCGAGGAGATTGCCGAGCGCGGCGCACGGATTCTCTGGGCGCCCGTTCCCGGCCGGCACGTACTCGCGCTCGAGGACGCGAACGGCGTCGCGGTGTCGACGGCGGCCTTCGAGGTGCGGGGCCCGCATCGCGGCAGGTAGGGTCAGACCCTACTTATCGTCGAGCAGGTAAGTAGCAGGTAAGTAGGGTCAGACCCTACTTGTCCTCGAGGACGCGAACGGCGTCCCGGCGTCGACGGCGGCCTTCGAGGTGCGGGGCCTGCATCGCGGCAAGTAGCGGCAAGTAGGGTCAGACCCCACTCATTGCTACTTATTGATCCTACTTCTTGTCGAGCGGGCAAGCGGGGTCGGACCCTATTGTCTTCACCTGCCCAGCCGCAGGCCAGAAAGAAGGGTCTGACCCTACTTTTTGCGAAAGGAGGGTCTGACCCTACTTTTTGGCATTCCCCAAGCGAGGGGTCCGGCCTTCATTTCCGGTCCCCGGTCCCGACCTTGCCGGTGTAGCCGCCTACGCCGGCGCCGACCACCGCACCGACCGGACCCGCCGCGATCGCACCGATCGCCGCGCCGGTCCCGGCGCCGATCAGCATGCCCTTGTCGGATGCCGGCAGGCTCTGGTAGGACGCGCAGCCGCCAAGCATCGCGGCCAGCGCGAGCGCGACGCAGCATCGGATTGTCGTCATCTTCATCGTCGACCTCCGTTCGAGTCGCCGCCGCCCGTCCCATCGGTCCGCGCGCCGGCCGCACGCCCAGTCTGCATCGACGGGCGGAGGCGTGCCGTCGGACGGCGTGCGGGCGCCCCGTAGGAGCGGGGCGGGCGCGGTGTCGGCGCCGGTGCGGCGAGCGAGGGTCCGCGCGTTCGTTGCTGCGCCGCGGCAGCCGGTCCGGCCTCGGCATCCGGACCTGCCGCGGCGTATGATCGGCCGGACAGCGGGAGGGGTCGCGGTCTGCCGGATCCCGCCCTCTTCCGCCGTGAAGCGACGAACGGTCGAAGACCGACATCCCCGACGAGGAGGAACCATGGCGAAGAAGGGCGTAAGCGAAGGCGTCTACCGCGTGATCGACGTGATCGGCACCAGCACGACGTCGTGGGAGGACGCTGCGAAGAGCGCGATCGCGACAGCGAGCAAGACCGTGAGGGACCTGCGGATCGCCGAGGTCACGAAGCTCGACATGAAGGTCGAAGGCGGCAAGGTCGTCGCCTACCGCGCGCGCGTGCAGCTCTCGTTCAAGTACGAGGGCTGACGCCCGGGTCGTGAGGCAGGGCCGCCGCCGGTTCGTGCTCGGCGGAGCGGCGATTTGCGCCGCTCCGCGCCTCGCGGCCGGCAGTCCGCCGATCGCGCGCTGCGCCTCGCGATCCTGAGCGAAGCGACCGAGGCGGCGCGGGCGCCGAGCTGGAAGCGCTTCTTCGGCCGGCTCGCCGAGCTGGGATACGTCGAGGGCCGCAACCTCGTCGTCGAAGCGCGGCACGCCGAAGGCGTTCCCGCGAGGCTGCCCGCGCTCGCGGCCGAACTCGTGGCGTGGCGTCCCGACGTCGTCGTCGCGGTGGCGACGCCCTCGGCGGTCGCCGCGAAGAACGCGACGGCGACGATCCCGGTCGTGTTCGTCGGACCCGCGGATCCCGTCGGGTCCGGGCTCGTCACGAACCTCGGCCGGCCGGGCGGCAACGTGACCGGCTTCTCGCCGATGCAGGCGGAGATCGGCGGCAAGTGGATCGAGCTCCTGCGCGAGCTGGTACCGGGATTGAAGCGCGCCGCCT
>JAKLIE010000340.1 GCA_022709775.1 Pseudomonadota bacterium | reverse complement strand
GGCACCTGAACATCAGCCTCGGGCGTTGTGTCGTCGGCCGGTTCTCGGACGGCGAGGTGATGGTCGAACTGCTCGAGAACGTCCGCGGCCGCGACGTGTTCGTGCTGCAGTCGACCTGCCAGCCGACCAACGACAACCTGATGGAAGTGATGGTGATGGTCGACGCGCTGAAGCGCGCCTCGGCCACGCGCATCACCGCGGCGATTCCCTATTTCGGCTATGCGCGCCAGGACCGTCGCCCGCGCTCCGCGCGCGTCGCGATCAGCGCGAAGGTCGTCGCCGACATGCTCACGACCGTCGGCGTCGATCGCGTGATGGTGATGGACCTGCACGCCGACCAGATCCAGGGCTTCTTCAACATCCCGGTCGACAACGTCTACGCGACGCCGATCCTGCTCGGCGACCTGTGGAAGCGGAACTACGACAACCTGCTGATCGTGTCGCCCGACGTGGGCGGGGTCGTGCGGGCGCGCGCGATCGCGAAGCGCCTCGATTCCGACCTCGCGATCATCGACAAGCGCCGCCCGAAGGCCAACGTGGCCGAGGTGATGAACATCATCGGCGACGTCGAGGGCCGCACCTGCGTGATCATGGACGACATCGTCGACACGGCGAACACGCTGTGCAAGGCGGCGACCGCGCTCAAGGAGCACGGCGCGCACAAGGTCGTCGCGTACTGCACGCACCCGGTGCTCTCCGGCGGCGCGGTCGCGCGGATCGCCTCGTCGGACATGGACGAGATCGTCGTCACCGACACGATCCCGCTTTCGGAGGAGGCGCGCGCCTGCCCGCGCATCCGCCAGCTCTCGTGCGCGCAGCTCATCGCCGAGACGATCACGCGGATCTCGAACGAGGAATCGGTCTCGTCGCTCTTCATCGACTGAGCGGGGTCGGGATCCGGCGTCGTCCGGACCGCTAGACTCGTCGGGCTGAAGGCCGACCCCCGCGAGGCCCGGCCGGCTGAAGGCGCCTCGCGGCATTGATGCTGTCTTCGCTGCGCGTGGCAGCGCGGGCCGCCAGAGTGAAAGGAGGAATGCATGTCCGAGTCCATCGCGCCCGATCTCGCGGGCAAGTCGGTGCTGATCACGGGAGCGTCGACGGGCATCGGCGCCGCGACGGCCCGCGCGTTCGGACGCGCGGGCTGCAACGTCGGCATCCACTACAACGCGAGCCGCAATCGCGCCGAGGAGGTGGCCGCGGACGTGCGTCTCGCCGGCGGGCTCGCGCACCTGATCGGCGGCGACTTCACCGACAGCGCGGTCGTTCGCCGCGTCGTCGACGAGGCGGCCGGCGCGCTCGGCGGCATCGACGTGCTGATCAACAACGTGGGCGGACTCGTGCGCCGCGTGCCGCTCGCCGAGGTCGACGACGCGTTCTTCGACGAGGTGATCGACCTCAACGCGCGCTCGCTCGTCGCCGCCTGCTCGGCGGTCGTGCCGCACATGCGCCGCGCGGGCCGCGGCAGCATCGTCAACGTGACGAGTATCGCCGCGCGCAACGGAGGGGGGCCCGGCGCTGCGATGTACGCGTCCGCGAAGGCGTTCGTCAGTACGTTCACGCGCGGGATCGCGAGGGAGCTCGTCAAGGACGGCATCCGCGTCAACGCGGTGTCGCCCGGCGTGATCGAAACGCCGTTCCACGAGCGATACTCGACGCCGCAGATGCTCGAAACCTTCCGGGGCGCGATTCCCATGGGTCGCCTGGGCACCGCCGACGAGTGCGCGGGGGCGTTCCTCTACCTGGCGTCGGACGCAATGTCCGGCTACGTGACCGGGCAGATCATCGAGGTCAACGGCGGGCAGTACATGCCCTAGGCAGGGAACAGGGAACAGGGAACAGGGAACAGAGGACAGAGGACAGAGGACAGGGGCGTCGGCGTTTCCGGGGGCGGCGCATCGAGCGCCGATGCTGCGGCTTGCCCGTACCTGCCCCCTCTCCCCGCGTGCGGGGAGAGGGCCGGGGTGAGGGGTCCCGCCCCTCGGCTGGCGGCGATGACCGGAATCGGACTATAATTCAAGGCTTTCCCGGCCTCACGGGTCGGGTGCCACCCGCGGACGACGGACGGACTCGCTTCGAGGCCGGGCCGAAGGCCGCAGACAAACGTGAAGGAGTCGCAACGATGGCATCGATCGAATTCACCGCCTTCCCGCGCCAGGGGGGCGAAGGCCGCGGCGCCTCGCGCCGGCTGCGCGCCGGCGGCAAGGCGCCCGGGATCGTCTACGGCGGCAGCGCCGAACCCACCCAGATCGAGCTCGACCACAACGCGCTGATCCACGCGCTCAAGAACGAGGCGTTCCACGCGTCGATCCTGACGATGAAGCTCGGCAGCGCCGCGCAGAAGGTGCTCCTGCGCGACGTGCAGATGCATCCGTACCGCCCGCAGGTGCTGCACGTCGACTTCCAGCGCATCGACGAGAACAAGAAGATCCACATGAAGGTGCCGCTGCACTTCGTCAATGCCGAGCTCTCGCCGGCGGTGAAGATCGGCGGCGCGAACGTGAGCCACGTGGTGAACGAGATCGACATCGCGTGCCTCCCGAGGGACCTGCCCGAGTTCATCGAGGTCGACCTGTCGGCGCTCGAGACCGGACACGCGTTCAAGACGTCGAACCTTAAGCTCCCGCAGGGCGTGGTCGCGGTGACGCGCGGCAAGGACCCGGTCATCGCGACCGCCGTCGTGCCGAAGGCGGTCGTCGAGACCGAGGAAGCGGCGGCCGAAGGCGCCGCCG
The DNA here is from genome assembly GCA_022709775.1 of Pseudomonadota bacterium. The sequence continues at coordinate 576 of JAKLIE010000340.1, read as the reverse complement.
TGGCTGCCGCGCCGGCCGCCGAGGCGAAGCCCGCCGAAGCGAAGGGCGCCGAGAAGAAGGACGACGACAAGAAGAAGAAGTAGCGCGAGCGGCACGCCCGCACGACCGAGGCCCGCCGAGCCGAGACGCCGGCGGGCCTTTTCGTTGCGGCCCCGACGTCTCGCGTTGCCCCGTCGTCCGATCCGATGGCCGCTTCCGCTCCGATCCGCCTCGTCGCCGGCCTGGGCAACCCGGGCAGGAGCTACGAGCGCACGCGCCACAACGCGGGCTTCTGGTTCGTCGACGCTCTCGCGTCGACGCTCGGCGCGTCGTTCGCGCCGCAGACGCGATATTCGGGCGACGTGGCGCGCGACGGCGAATTGAGGCTCGTCAAGCCCTCGACTTACATGAACGAGTCGGGTCGGAGCGTCGGGGCGCTGGCGCGCTTCCTCGGCATCGCGCCCGCGGAGATCCTGGTCGTGCACGACGAGCTCGACCTTCCGGCGGGCGCGGTGAAGCTCAAGCTCGGCGGCGGCGTCGCGGGGCACAACGGGCTGAAGGACGTCCGGGCGCACCTCGCGACACCCGAGTTCTGGC
>JAKLIE010000034.1 GCA_022709775.1 Pseudomonadota bacterium | reverse complement strand
CTTGTTGATGTGCTGGCCGCCCGCGCCGGACGCCCGGAACGTGTCGATGCGCAGGTCCGCCGGGTTGACGTCGACCTCGATCGACTCGTCGACCTCCGGATAGACGAACACGCTAGCGAAAGAGGTATGCCGACGCGCGTTCGAGTCGTACGGGCTCTTGCGCACGAGCCGGTGCACGCCGGTCTCGGTGCGGAGGTAGCCGAACGCGTAATCGCCGTCGACCTTGATCGACGCGCTCTTGATGCCGGCCACTTCGCCCGGCGACTCCTCGAGCACCTCGACCTTCCAGCCGCGCCGCTCGCAGTACCTGAGGTACATGCGCAGCAGCATCGACGCCCAGTCCTGCGCCTCGGTGCCGCCGCTGCCCGCCTGGATGTCGACGAAGCACGGGTTCGGGTCCATCGGATGGCCGAACATCCGGCGGAACTCCAGGTCCTCGACCACCTTCGCGAGGCCCGCGACGTCGTCGCGCACCGCGGCCAGCGTCGCGTCGTCGTCGTCGGCGCGCGCCAGCTCGAAGAGCTCGCCGCTGTCGGACAGTCCTCGATCGAGCTCCGTGAGCGTCGTCACGACGCCTTCCAGCTGCTTCTTCTGCTTGCCGAGCTCCTGCGCCTTCTCAGGGCGTCCCAGACCTTCGGGTCCTCGAGCGCGCGGCGTACTTCCTCGAGCGTCTTCGACTTCAGGTCGAAGTCAAAGGTACCTCCGCATCTCGGCCGACCGGGTCTTCAGGTCGGCGAGCGTGTTGGCAATCTGGTTCAGCTGTTCGGCTTCCATCGGGGCGTCTCGCGTGCGATTTCCGAAGGCGAATTCTAGCACGGCGAGCGCCAAGTCCTTGTCGTACGGGACCTTTTTCCCGGATGGCCGACGCCCAGGCCGCATGCCCCGCGCCACGGCGAATCCGTCCGATGGCGCGGACGCTCCGCTTCCCCTACCATCGCGTCCTTTCCGCGCCCGCGCGCTGTCCCCCGGAGTCCTGCCATGCCCGTCCTGTTCGTCAACAAGGAGCGCGTCGACGTCGCGGCGAACGTTCCCGGCGACACGCCGCTGCTTTGGCTGCTGCGCGATTCGCTCAAGCTCACCGGCACCAAGTACGGCTGCGGCATCGCCGCCTGCGGAGCCTGCGTCGTCCACGTCGAAGGCCAGCCGGTGCGCTCGTGTCGCACGCCGCTCTCGTCGCTCAAGCAGGGCGCCGAAATTACGACGATCGAGGGCCTGAAGACGAGAGAGGCGCAGGCCGTGCAGGCCGCATGGGCGAAGCTCGACGTGCCGCAGTGCGGCTTCTGCCAGTCCGGCCAGGTGATGAGCGCCGTCGCACTGCTCGCGACGAACAGGCGGCCGACCGACGCCGACATCGATTCGGCGATGTCGGGCAACCTCTGCCGCTGCGCCGCCTACGTCCGCATCCGCGCCGCGATCAAGGAAGCGGCGAAGTCGCTCGCGTGAAGGAGACCCCGATGAGCGAATCCCGAGTCGTCAACCTCTCGCGCTCGCGCCGCGCGTTCCTGAAGGCCGGCGGCGCCGCAGGCGCCGGCCTGCTGCTCGGCGTGCACGTCCCGGCCCTCGCGCAGCAGGGCGGCCCCGGCAAGGCGGGCTCCGCCGGGCAGGCTGCACCGTTCGAGCCGAATGCGTTCGTGCGCATCGGCCGCGACAACACGGTCACCGTCGTCGCCAAGCACCTCGAGATGGGCCAGGGCGTGTACACGGGGCTGGCCACGATCGTCGCCGACGAACTCGACGCCGCCTGGAGCCAGGTCCGGGTCGTCAGCGCACCTGCCGACGCGTCGCGCTACAACAACCTGTTCTGGGGACCGGCGCAGGGCACCGGCGGGTCCACCGCGATCGCGAACTCGTGGGAACAGCTCCGCAACGCCGGCGCGGCGGCGCGCGCGATGCTGGTCGCGGCCGCCGCGAAGCGGTGGAACGTGCCCGCGGAAGCGATCAAGGTTAGCGCGGGCGTCGTTTCGCACGCATCGGGGAAGAGGGCGACGTTCGGCGAGCTTTCCGAGGCCGCCTCGGCGATGCCCGTGCCGGCGAGCGTGACGCTCAAGGACCCGAAGGACTTCGTGTACGTCGGCAAGCACGTGCCGCGCACCGACACGGCCGCGAAGTCGAACGGCACCGCGCTCTTCACGCAGGACATCGAGCTTCCGGGGATGCTGACCGCGCTGGTGCTGCATCCGCCTCGATTCGGCGCGCGCGTGAAGAGTTTCGACGCGAGCGCGCTCAAGGGCATCCCCGGCCTGCGCACGGTCGTCGAACTGCCCACCGGCGTCGCCGTGCTGGCGACGGGATTCTGGGCCGCGAAGAAGGGCCGCGACGCGCTCAAGGTCGAGTGGAACGACACCCGCGCGTGGCGGGGCTCGACCGACGAGCTGATGGCCGAGTATCGAAGGCTCGCGGCGACGCCCGGCAAGGTCGCTCGTGCCGACGGCGATGCGACAAAGGCGATCGCGGGCGCGGCCAGGGTGCTCGAAGCGACGTTCGAGTTCCCGTACCTCGCACACGCGGCGATGGAGCCGCTCAATTGCGTGATGCGCCTCTCCGAAGGACGCTGCGAGGCGTGGTACGGCGCGCAGTCGCAGACCGCCGATCAGGCGGCCATCGCGCAGGTGACCGGTCTCAAACCCGAGCAGGTGACGATCGAGACGCTCTACGCGGGCGGCAGCTTCGGCCGGCGCGCGAACCCGCAGTCGGACTACGTGATCGAGTGCGCCGAGATCGTCTCGCGCCTCGCGAAGATGGGTACGCGAGGCGTCCCGGTCAAGCTCGTCTGGACGCGCGAGGACGACATGCGCGCGGGGTACTACCGCCCTCTTTACCTGCACGCGCTCAGGGCCGGACTCGACGCGAGCGGCTCGATCGTCGGCTGGCAGCACAGGATCGTCGGCCAGTCGATCGCGGACGGCACCGCGTTCGAGAAGGTCCTGGTGAAGAACGGCGTCGACGAGACGTCCGTCGAGGGAGCGTCGACGCTGCCCTATGCGATCCCGGCCATCGCCGTCGACCTGCACTCGCCCTACGGCGCGGTGCCCGTGCAATGGTGGCGCTCGGTGGGCTCGACGCACACAGCGATCTCGACCGAAACGTTCCTCGACGAGCTCGCCGCCGCGGCCGGCCAGGACCCGCTCGCGATGCGCAGGGCGCTGCTGGCGAAGCACCCGCGGCACCTTGCCGCGCTCGAGCTCGCGGCGCGCGAAGCCGGATGGGGGACGCCGCTCGCGCCCGGCAACGCGGGGACGAAGCGTGCGCGCGGCCTCGCCGTGCACGAATCGTTCGGGACCGTCGTCGCCGAAGTCGTCGAGGTGACGGTGAAGCCCGACCGCAGCTTCACGGTCGACCGCGTCGTCTGCGCGGCCGAATGCGGTATCGTCGTCAACCCGGACGTCGTGCGCGCCCAGATGGAAGGCGGCATCGGGTTCGGGCTTTCCGCCGCGCTCTACAGCGCGATCACGGTGAAGGACGGCATCGTCGAGCAGTCGAACTTCAACGACTACCCTGTGCTCCGCATCGACGAGATGCCCTCGATCGACGTGCACATCGTGCGCTCGCAGGGCAAGCCGTCGGGCGTGGGCGAGCCCGCGACGCCGGTGATCGCGCCGGCGCTCGCCAACGCGCTCTACGCGGCGACCGGCCAGCGATTGCGGAAGCTGCCGCTGGCCCTCGCCTGAGGAACGGCCGCCGGCGGCGGTCGCGCTTCGCGGGTCGTGCATAATCGGCGGCCGTCCGCCGCCCATGTACACGCCTCCCGGATTCGCCCCCGCGCACCGACTGCCGGCCGTCCTGCCGGGGACCGCGCTCGCGTTCGCGTACGCGGGCACGAAGGTCGTCCTGCGCGGCAGCGCCGAGTCGCCCGCGATCCCGACGCTGGACGAGCTCGACGCCGCGGGCCTCGGCGGCGAGCGGCATTTCCTCGGCGCGCTCGACGGCGTCCCCTGCGTCGCGATCTCGCTCGACGACGGAACCGAGGCGCCGGCAGGATTCGCGATGTCGGGGCTGCGCCCGCTGTTCTTCCGGCTGCCCGACCCGCTGCTCGCGATCGCCGCGCGTGCGTTCCAGGTGGTGGACTTCCACCGCTCGCACCGATACTGCGGCCGCTGCGGCGCGCGCACGCGCGACCGCGACGGCGAGCGTGCGAAGGCCTGCCCGTCCTGCGGGCTCGTCGTCTATCCGCGCGTGGCGCCGGCGATGATGACGCTCGTGACGCGCGGGCGCGAGCTCCTGCTGGCGCGCTCGGCGCGCTTCGCGCCCGGCGTCTACTCGGCGCTCGCGGGCTTCGTCGAGCCCGGCGAGACGATCGAGGACTGCATTCGTCGCGAGGTGCGCGAGGAGGTCGGCGTCGAGATCGGCGAGCCCGTCTACTTCGCGAGCCAGTCCTGGGCGTTCCCTCACTCGCTGATGATCGCGTACACGGCCGAATACGCGGGCGGCGAGATCCGGCTCGACGACCCGGAGATCGAGGACGCGCGCTGGTTCGCGCTCGACGCGCTGCCGACGTTCCCGCCGTCCGTGTCGATCGCGCGCCGGCTGATCGACGCGACCGTGGAGAGGTTGCGCGCGTCGCGAGATGCGTTCCCCGCCGCCGGGGACGACGATCCGGCGCTCGCGGCGCCGGACATCGCGCCGGGCACGCCGCCCTGATCGCGTGCCCGCCGGGGCGGGGCGGTGCGCTAGAATTACGGCTTCGCGCGGTCCCTGCCGCAGTCCCCGGGCCTTCCGGCCGGCGCGTCCCCGATGCCCGCTGCCTTCCTACGCGCCCTCACCACGCTCGCCGCCGCGCTCGCCGCGGCATGCGCGCTCGCGCAGTCGCCGTCGCCCCCGGCTCCGGCGGAACCGCCGCCGACACCGCTGCCGACCGAGTATTCGGCCGAGGCACGGACCGCCTACGTCGCCGGACTCAAGGAAGCCCGCGAGCTGATCGCGCAGAAGCAGTTCGACGCGGCGATCGCGCGACTCGACGCGCTGTCGCGCGACCGTCCGCGCGAGCCGCAGGCGCGCTTCCTGAAGGCGGTCGCGCAGACCGAGGCCGGCAGGCGCGACGACGCGCTCGCGACGCTCACCGCGCTCGCCGCTGACTTTCCGGAGCTGCCCGAGGTCCACAACAACCTGGCGGTGCTCCACGCCGCCCGGGGCAACCTCGAGCTCGCGAAGACGGAGCTCGAGCTCGCGATCGCGACGTCGCCCGAATACTCGCCCGCCGTCGAGAACCTCGGCGACGTCTACGCGCGCCTCGCCGCGCGCCAGTACGAACGCGCCGCCGAGCTCGAGAAGGGCAAGGGGCTCTCCCCCGCCAAGCTCAAGCTCGTGCGCGACGCGCTCGCCGTCCACTGATTCCTCCCTCATCGTTCACGGAGCCGCGCATGACCCGACCGTTCCTCGCCTTCGCCCTCGCCTTCGCCGCCTCGGCGCTGGTCGCCGCCCCCGCCCTCGCCCAGAAGGTCGAGCTCGACACGACCGCAGGCAGGATCGTGCTGCAGCTCGATGCGGCCGCCGCGCCGAAGACCGTCGAGAACTTCGTCGCCTACGTGAAGTCGGGCCACTACGACGGCACGCAGTTCCACCGCGTGATCCCGGGGTTCATGATCCAGGGCGGCGGCTATGCCGCCGACTACGCGCAGAAGCCGACGCGGCCGCCGGTGAAGAACGAGGCGGAACAGGCATCGAAGGCCGGGCTCGTGAACGCGCCGGGCACGATCGCGATGGCCCGCACGTCCGACCCGCACTCGGCTTCCGCGCAGTTCTTCATCAACGTCGCCGACAACAAGTTCCTGAACTACCGCGAGTCGACCGCCCAGGGCTACGGGTACACGGTGTTCGGCAAGGTGGTCGAAGGCATGGACGTCGTCGAGAAGATCGCGAAGGCCCCCACGGGCGCAGGCGGCCCGTTCCCGAAGGACGTGCCGGTCGAGAAGATCCTGATCAGGAGCGCGAAGGTCGTCGACGCGAAGTGAGCGCGCGAGTCCCTTTCCCGGAGAATCCGATGACCCGAGTCAAGCTTGCCACCACCCACGGCGACATCGTCCTCGAGCTCGACGACGAGAACTCGCCCGCGACGGTGAAGAACTTCCTGCAGTACGTGCGCGACCGTCACTACGACAACACGGTGTTCCACCGCGTGATCGACGGCTTCATGATCCAGGGCGGCGGCTTCGAGCCGGGCATGAAGCAGAAGCCGGTGCGCGCGGCGATCGCGCACGAAGGCGCGAACGGCCTGAAGAACAAGCGCTACACGGTCGCGATGGCGCGGACGAACGATCCGCACTCGGCGACCGCGCAGTTCTTCATCAACGTGGCCGACAACGACTTCCTCGACTTCAAGTCGCCCGGCGGCAACGGCTGGGGGTATTGCGTGTTCGGCAAGGTTGTCGAGGGCACCGACGTGGTCGACCGGATCAAGGGCGTGCCGACGGGCAGGACCGGCTTCCACGAGAACGTGCCGACCGCCGACGTCGCGATCCGCAGCGCCGAAGTCGTCGGCTGACCGCCCCCCGGCGGCTCGGGCGCAGGACAGGCGAAGCCGGTCGCGCGCGATGAAGCCCGCGCTGTTCGTCTCGGACCTGCACCTCGCGCCCTCGCGCCCCGCGTCGGCAGCGGCGTTCCATGCCTGGGCGCGCGGGCCCGCGCGCGAGGCGTCCGCCGTCTACGTGCTGGGCGACCTGTTCGACGCGTGGATCGGCGACGAGCAGGCCGCCGACCCGTTCGCGCGGGAAATCGTCGCGTCGCTGCGCGGGATCGCCGACGCGGGCGTGCCGGTCTCCGTGATGCACGGCAACCGCGACTTCCTGCTGGGCGAGCGGTTCGCGCGCGCGGCGGGGGCGACGCTCCTGCCCGAGCGCGTCGTCGTCGAGGCCGGCGGCGTGCCCACGCTCCTCGTGCACGGCGACGAGCTCTGCACCGACGACGCCGACTACCAGCGGTATCGCGCGTGGATCCGCGATCCGCGCCGCCAGCGCAGGATCCTCGCGCTGCCGTGGCCCGTGCGCCGGGCGTTCGCGGCATGGCTGCGCCGCAGAAGCCGAAACGCCAACCGCATGAAGAGTGACGGGATCATGGACGTGAACGCCGCCGCCGTCGCGCAGGCGTTCCGCGACGCCGGCGTCGCGCGACTCCTGCACGGCCATACGCACCGCCCCGCGACGCATGCGCTCGACGTCGACGGACGGCGGTGCGAGCGCCACGTGCTGCCCGACTGGCACGACCGCGCCCTCTGGCTCGAGATCGGTGCCGAAGGCGTGCGCAGGCGCGAGCTCGCCCCCTGACGGGGCGTACGGCGGCGCGGGACTTTCGACTAGAATCGGACCGTCAGCCGGCCGAGGAACGCATCGATGCCCCCCGAACTCTTCTCCAGCCCCTGGTGGTCCGCGCTCGCGGCCATCGTCGTGATCGACCTCGTGCTCGCCGGCGACAACGCGATCGTCATCGGCCTGGCGGCGCGCAACGTCCCGAAGGAGCACCAGCGCCGCGTGATCATGTGGGGCACGTTCGGCGCGATCGCCGTGCGCGTCGTGCTCACGTCGATCGTGATCTGGCTGCTCAAGATTCCGGGATTCCTGCTCGTCGGCGGTCTGGCGCTCGCGTGGATCGGCTGGAAGCTCACCGAGGACGCCGGGGGCGAAAAGGACCACGGGATCGAGGCCAAGGCGTCGATCCGCGGAGCGGTCCAGACGATCATCGTCGCCGACGCGGTGATGGGGGTCGACAACGTGCTCGCGATCGGCGGCGCGGCGCACGGCAGCGTGCTCCTCGTCGTGATCGGTCTCGCGATATCGATCCCGATCGTCATCTGGGGCTCGACGCTCGTGCTCAAGTGGGTGTCGAGGTTCCCGCAGATCCTCTGGCTCGGCGCGGGGGTGCTCGGGTGGACGGCGGCGAAGATGATTGCCAGCGAGCCGCTCCTCCTGTCGACGTTCGACGCGTGGCCGGCGGCACGCACGCTGCTCTACGTCGCGATCGTCGGGGCGCTGGTCGCGGCGCCGATGTGGCGGCAGGCGTCGCCGCAGGGACGCGCGAGGGGCGCGATCATCGGGTTCCTCGCCGCATGGCTGACGCTGTGGGGCTACGTCGAGGACAAGCTCGACATGCACTTCGACGCGATCGACGACTGGCACTGGGACAACGAGATCGTCGATCTCGTGCGCTGGCTCGGCTGGATCCCGTTCGCGCTCGCGATCCACCGCCGGCTCCTGCCGGCGGAGACGACGCGCGACTGAACGCGCGTTCCCCGGCGCAAGCGGCAGGTCAGGCGAGCGCCTGGCCGAAATCCGCGAGCAGGTCGACTTCGTCCTCGATGCCGACCGAGACGCGGATCAGCGATTCGGCGATTCCCATCGCCTCGCGGCGCTCGCGCCCCATCTCCCAGAAGATCGTCTGCGCCACGGGGATCGCGAGCGTCCGGTTGTCGCCGAGGTTCGACGACAGCACGACGACTCGCAGCCGGTTCAGGAACGCGAACGGATCCACGCCGTCGGCGAGCTCGAACGACATGAGCGCGCCGCCGGCGCGGAACAGCGCCGTCGCACGCTCGTGCTGCGCGTGCGACGGCAGCCCCGGGTAGTGGACCGCGCGCACGAGCGGCTGGGATTCCAGACAGCGGGCGAGCGCGAGCGCGTTCGCGCACTGACGGTCCATGCGCAGCGCGAGCGTCTCCGCGCCGACCGCGAGGTGATGCGCCTGCTCGGGGGACAGCGTGCCGCCGAAGTCGCGCAGTCCCTTCTTGCGGAGTTGGGTGATCGCCCAGAGCTTCGGGTTCGGGCCCTTGTAGGTGTCGTGGATCGCCTCGAACCGCGTCCAGTCGTAGAGGCCGGTGTCGGTGACGCTGCCGCCGAGCGCGTTGCCGTGCCCGCCGATGTACTTGGTGAGCGCGTTCACGACGAGGCTCGCGCCGACGGTCGACGGCCGGAAGAGCCAGGGCGAAGTCATCGTGTTGTCGACGACGTAGACGAGGCCGTGGCGCGCGCACACCTCCGCGATCCCCGCGAGGTCGGCCACCTGCGTGCGCGGATTGGCGATCGTCTCGACGAACACGAGCCGCGTGCGCGGCGTCACCGCCGCCTCGACCGCGCGGGCGTCGGTCGCGTCGACGAACGTCACGTCGCCGCCGTGCGCCTCGAGCGTCTGGAGGAGGCTCGCCGTGTTCCCGAACAGGTAGCGGCTAGCGACGACGTGATCGCCCGCGCGCGTGAGCGTCAGCATGATCGCGCCGATCGCCGCCATGCCTGTCGCGAAGCTCACCGTCGCGACGCCGCGCTCCATCGCGGTGACCTTCGCCTCCAGCGCAGCCGTCGTCGGGTTGCCCTGCCTGCCGTAGACGTGTCCCGCCTGCCTGCCCTGGAACACCGCCGCGAGGTCGTGCGCGTCCTTGTAGCCGTAGGCGACCGACACGTGCAGCGGCTTGTGCAGCGCTCCGTGCTCGATGGGCGAGTCACGGTCGGAGTGGAGGATCGCGGTCGTGAAGCCGCGCGGAGGCGTCGGAGAGGTCATCTTGGCAGCCATCGAAACAAAAAACCCGTCGAGCGTGACCGCCGGACGGGTTTCGTGTGCCCTGACCCGGTATCTCCGGGCT
>JAKLIE010000339.1 GCA_022709775.1 Pseudomonadota bacterium | reverse complement strand
TTTTTCCCGGAGGAGCCCCCCATGAGCCAGCGCAGCGTCGTCATCCTGTCAGGTGTCCGTACCGCCATCGGCGACTACGGCGGCAGCCTCAAGGACATCGCCCCCACCGATCTCGGCGCGCGCGTCGTGCGCGAGGCGATCCACCGCGCGAAAGTCGACCCGAACGACGTCGGCCAGTGCGTGATCGGCAACGTGATCCACACCGAAGCGAAGGACATGTACATCTCGCGGGTCGCGGCGCTGAACGGCGGCCTGCCCAACACGTCGGGCGCGTTCACCGTGAACCGGCTGTGCGGCAGCGGGATGCAGGCGATCGTGTCGGCGTCGCAGACCATCCTGCTCGGCGACACCGACGCCGCGATCGGCGGCGGCGTCGAGAGCATGAGCCGTGCCGCCTACGCGAGCACCACGCAGCGCTGGGGCACCCGCATGGGCGACGGCAAGACGATCGACATGATGGTCGGCGCGCTGACCGACCCGTTCGACACCGTGCACATGGGGATCACGGCCGAGGCCGTCGCAACCAAGTGCGGCATCGGCCGCGAGCAGCAGGACGCGTTCGCGGTCGAGAGCCACCGCCGCGCCGTCGCCGCCATCGCCGCGGGCCACTTCAAGAGCCAGATCCTGCCGATCGAGCTCAAGAGCAGGAAGGGTCCGGTGATGTTCGACACCGACGAGCACGCGCGGAGCGACGCGTCGATGGAAGGCATGGGCAAGCTCAAGCCCGCGTTCGTCAAGGAGAACGGGTCGGTAACCGCCGGCAACGCGTCCGGCATCAACGACGCGGCGGCTGCGGTCGTGCTGATGGAGGCCGGCGCGGCCGCGAAGAAGGGGCTGAAGCCGATGGCGCGCCTCGTCTCCTACGGCCATGCGGGCATCGACCCGAAGATCATGGGCCTCGGCCCCGTGAGCGCGGTGAAGAACGCGCTCGCGAAGGCCGGCCTCAAGGTCTCGGACATCGACGTGATCGAGTCGAACGAGGCGTTCGCCGTGCAGGCGCTCGGCGTGTCCAAGGAGCTCGGCCTCGATCCCGCGAAGGTGAACCCGAACGGCGGCGCCGTCGCCCTCGGCCACCCGATCGGCGCGACCGGCGCGATCCTCACGGTCAAGTGCATGTACGAGCTGCACCGGACCGGCAAGCGCTACGGCCTGATCACGATGTGCATCGGCGGCGGCCAGGGCATCGCCGCGATCATCGAGCGCATGTAGGAGTGCCTCCGGTGCCAGGCACGCGCCTGTCGCCGGAGGTCGCAGGCGACGTCGCGATCGGTCAGCGGGGCGAGGCGTCGCGACGGAAGCGCAGCGTCAGCACGTTCGCGCTTCCCGTCCGCACGTAGTCGCTGACGTCGACCAGGCGACCGACGAGCAGGTTGCCCAGCCCCCCCACGCCGCGCTTCTCGACCGGCGCGTCCAGGTCGGCCGGCAACCGCCGCAGCGCGGGACGCGGATCGTAGGGCGGCGCCTCGTCCCGGCAGACGAGCGTCACGTCGCGGCCGTCGTGCGCGAGGCGCAGCCGGATCATCCCGGCGCCGTCCTCGCCGTACCCGTGCATCACGATGTTCGTGAACAGCTCCTCGACGACGAGCGTCAGCCGGAGCAGATCGGTCGTGCCGATGCCGTTGCGGCCGCAGAACGCGGCGACGAACGCGGCCGTCGAGGGAAGGACCTCCATCCGCGCCTCGAACGCCCGTTCCTCGGGGGCGCGGGCGGGGCTCCCGGCGGGTTTGCCACGCGGAGCCGGCGGGTCCATCATTTCACTCATGGCGGCACCGGCCGCGACATTCGGGGTTCTCGACATGATTCGATCGATCGCAAGGTTCGTGCCCGCCGCCCTGCTGCTGGCGGCCGCCTCGCTCGCTTCCGCCGCCGACATCGGCCAGATCAAGACGTCGAAGGGCGACGTGTCGGTCGAGCGCGGCGGCGCGACGCTGCCGGGGAACGTCGGTACGAGGCTCGAGACCGCCGACGTGCTGCGCACCGGCCCCAACGGCTCGGCCGGCGTGACGATGAGCGACAATTCGCTCCTGTCGATCGGTCCCAACAGCGTGCTCGCGCTCGACGCCTACCGGTTCGACGCGACGACGCACCAGGGCCAGTTCGACGCGACGCTCTCGAGGGGCTCGCTCGCCGTGGTCTCGGGCAAGATCGCGAAGCAGTCGCCCGACGCCATGAAGGTCCGCACGCCCGCGTCCGTCCTCGGCGTGCGCGGGACCGAGTTCGTCGTCGAGGTCGGCGGCTGAGATGCGGGTGCGGCGCGTGCGTAGCCTCGCGGCCATCGTGGCGTTCGCAGCGCTCGCGGCCGGGTGCGCGCCGCGCACGACGGTCATCCTGCTGCCCGAGCCGGACGGGAAGAAGACCGCCGTGAGCGTCACCGATTCGCGCGGCGAGGTCGTGCTCGACCAACCGTACGCGGCAGTCGAGCGCAGCGCGTTCCGGACGAAGCCGTACACGGCCACGCCCGAGGAGGTGCGCTCGAAGTTCGGCGCGACGCTCGCCGCGCAGCCGCGCCGCGAGGAGAAGTTCACGCTGCACTTCGCGGAGGGCAAGGACGAGCTGACCGACGAGTCGCGCGCGCTCCTCGACCGCATCTTCGCCGAGATCGCGGCACGGCCGGTGCCCGACGTGCTGGTGATCGGGCACACCGACCGGACCGGCAGCGACCCGGTCAACGACGCGCTCGCCCGCCAGCGTGCCGACACCGTCCGCAACGAGCTCCTGAAGCGCGGCCTCGCGCCCGCGAACGTGCAGGCGTCGGGCCGCGGAAGCCGCGAGCCGCTCGTGCCGACGGCCGCCGGCGTGGCCGAGCCGCGCAACCGTCGCGTCGAGATCATCGTCCGGTAGACCCGGGAATTCCGGGCTTTCCGTTCCACCGGATCGCGAGGATCGTGAGGTCGTCGGCGGGCTCCGTGCCCGCCGCGAACGCCTGAACGTCGCCGCGCAATGCGTCGACGGCCGCGCGCGCGCCTCCCGCCTGCGAGCGCCGACCCTCCAGCACCGCCTCCATGCGGGACCGGCCGTACATCGCGCCGGAGGGATCGCGCATGTCGGTCACGCCGTCGGTGACGAGCACGACGAGCTCGCCCGGGTCGAGGAACGTGTGCTCGCCGCGGTAGTCGAAGTCGTCGACCGTGCACAGCGGCGGGCCGTCGCCGCCCCCGAGACGGCGCAATTCCGACGACGCGCCGATGCCGTACGGCGCGTCGTGGCCGGCGTTGCAGTAGACGAGGTCGCCGGTGTCGAGATCCAGGATGCCCGCGAAGGCCGTGACGAACAGCGCCTCGGTGTTGTCGCGCGAGATCTCGCGGTTCACCGT
>JAKLIE010000338.1 GCA_022709775.1 Pseudomonadota bacterium | reverse complement strand
GGCACCCGCACGCGCTCCACACCGGGCCGCGGCTTCGCGGCGTGGCACGCGGCGACGAGGTGATCCGCTTGCCGCAGCAACGCGGCGCGACCGCCGAACGCTTCGGGATCGAGCACCTGCACGAACACCGTCGCACCCCAGCCCTCGGGCGGATCGGCGCGGCCGTGGCCGGCGAGGCCCGCGGTCAGCGACTCGATCAGCAGCGCCAGCGCATAGCCCTTGTGGCCGGCCTCGAGCCCACCCAGCGGCAGCAGCGTGCCCTTCGGCTCCTCGAACAGCACGCGCGGGTCGTCGGTCGGCGTTCCCTGCGCATCCTGCACCCACGCGTGCGGCAGCCGGCCGCCCGCCTTGTGGAGGCGCGTGGTCAGGCTGTTGGTCGTGTAACTCGCCGACACGTCGATCAGGATCGGATCGCCCGAGGTCGGAATCCCTGCGGCGAGCGGATTCGGCGTGAACACCGCGGAAACGGCGCCGAACGGTGCGACGCTCGCCGCGACGGGATCCGAGCTGTAGACGAGCGCCATCATGCCGCGGTCGGTCGCGCGCTTAAGGTACGCCTCGAGGCACGCGATGTGGTGCGAGCGGCGGATCACGACGGTGCCGGTGCCCTGCGTCGAGGCCATCGCCATCGCGGCATCGAGCGCGCGCAGCGTGAGCCACGGCCCCGGCAGCCGTCCGCCGTCCCAGGTTTGCGTCGCGGGCAGCTTCGCAACGACAGTCGGCTCGCCCGCTCTCGTCATCGAGCCCTTCTCGATCTCGCCGAGGTAGTTCGCGGCGAGCGCCAGGCCGTGCGTCGTGTGCCCGAGCAGGTCGCCCTCGACCAGCACCTCCGCGACGTCGCGCGCGATGTCGTCGCGCAGCCCGGCGCGCACGAAGAGCGCATGCGCGAAGTCCGCGAGCGCGCGCGCGTCGTGCCGCGGTCCGTCGTTCGCGAGGACGCGGTTCATCGCCTCTCCGCCGAGGCGTAGAGGTCGAGACCTTCCCTCGCGCCGCGCCCGACGATCCAGGTGTCGGTGCCGTAGAGCAGCACGTTGACGCCCTGCCCGGCGAGCCGGTCGACCTGCGCGCGGTTCATGGCGGTGGTGCCGATCGCCTTGCCCGCGCCGCGCACGATGCGGGCCGAGCGCTCGATGAACGACGTCACGCGTGGATCCTCGACCTGCCCGGGGATGCCGAGCGCGACCGAGTAGTCGAAGATGCCGAGGTAGACGAAGTCGAGCGCGGGCAGCTCGACGATGCGCTCGAGGTGCTCCGCCGCCGCAGGCGACTCGACCATCACGCCGGAGAACGGATAACCGGCGGCGAGCTTCGGCTGCGGCGCGATGCCGTAGCGGCCGCCGCGCGTGAACGGGTTGTAGCCGCGCGTGCCGTCCGGCACGTAGTGCATCATCGCGACCGCGCGCGCCGCCGCGGCCTCGTCGGCTACCTGCGGCACGACGACGCCGTCGGCACCGAGGTCCAGCGCGCGCTGGATGAAGAACGCGTCGGCTCCGGGCGAGCGCACCAGCGGCGACGCGCCGCCGTCCTCGCACGCCGTGATCGCGGCGTCGAGCGAGCCGAAGTCGTAGCCGCCGTGCTCCGCGTCCAGGATCACGAAGTCGAATCCGGCCGCGGCGAGCGTGCCGACGAGCGGCGCGGACGGGATCACCGACCAGATGCCGGCCAGCGTGCGGCCCGCGGCGAGCTTCGCGCGGAGCGGGTGGAGAGGCGGGGTCATCGCGGGAGGGATGGAAAGCGCTGCGCGGCGCGAGGTTGACGGCGCGGGAGTTTCGCCGGATTCTAGCGCACCGCGAATTGCGCACCGCGACGGCGCACCGGCGCCGCGACCGTCCTTCCCGTGTCCACCCTTCCTGCCGACGACAGCGGCGTGCCGCTGGTCTACGAGACGGTCGTGCCGTCCTCGTTGCAGGTGTCGATCGTCACGTTCCGCCCCGACTGGCAACTGCTCGAGCGGTGCCTGCGCAAGCTCGCGCTCGCGATCGGCGCCGCGCGCGAGTCGGGTGTCCTGCGCACCGTCCACGTCGCGCTGGTCGACAACAGCGCCGACCGCGCGATCGCGGCGAAGGTCGTCGACCTGGGACGCACGCGCTTCGCTGACTCGGGCGTGCAGGTGAGCTACGTGCACGGCCACGCGAACATCGGCTACGGCGCCGCGCACAACCTGGCGCTCCACGGCAGCGGCGCCGACTACCACCTGGTGCTCAACCCCGACGTCGAGCTCGCGGCCGACGCGCTCCTCAACGCCGTGCGCTGGATGAACGCCCACCCGGACGTCGGCGCGATCGCGCCACAGGTCAAGCGCCGCGACGGAACGCGCGACTACCTGGTGAAGCGCAAGCCCGCGGTGCTCGATCTCGCGCTGCGCGGATTCATGCCTCGCGTCGGGCGCCTGCTGTTCCGCAGCCGGCTCGACCGCTACGAGATGCGCGACGTGATCGACGCGGACCCGGAGCGCGATGTCGTCGACGTCGCCGCGATGTCGGGCGCGTGCATGCTGTTGCGCCGCAAGGCGGTCGACCAGACCGGAGGCTTCGACCCGCGGTTCTTCCTCTACTTCGAGGACTACGACTGGACGGTGCGCCTCAACAAGGTGACGCGCACTGCTTACGTGCCTTCGTTCGAGGTCGTGCACCACGGCGGCGGCGCCTCGCGCAAGGGCATGAGGCACGTCGGGCATTTCGTGAGGGGCGGCTGGCGGTACTACCGCAAGCATGGCTGGAAATGGTTCTGAGCGTGCCGGGCGCCGTCGTGGTCACGGGGGCGGCGGGCTTCATCGGGCGCGCGCTGGTCGACCACCTGCGTGCCGCCGGTCGCGAAGTGCGTCCGGTCGTGCGCGAGGATCGCGGCGGGATCGAAGGCGCGATCGCGCCGGGCCCTCTCGACCAGGCCTCTCCCGACGCGCTCGCGCGCGTGCTCGACGGCGCGGCGGCGGTCGTGCACCTGGCCGCGCGCGCGCACGCGACGGGCGATCGCGGGGGCGACGCGGAGGCAGCGTACCGTGCCGCGAACGTCGATGCGACGTCCCGGCTCGCGCGCGCGGCGGTCGCGGCGAAGGTGCCGCGGTTCGTGCTGGCGTCGAGCGTCAAGGTCAACGGCGAGGCGACGCTCCCGGGGCGGCCCTTCCGCCCCGACGACCCTCCCGCCCCCCTCGATGCGTACGGCCGCAGCAAGCGCGACGCCGAGCTGGCGCTCGCCGGCGCGTGCCGGGGATCGTCGACCGCGGCGATCGTGCTGCGCCTGCCGCTCGTGGTCGGCCCGGGCGCGCGCGGCAACGTCGCGCGGCTGGTCGACGCGATCGCGGCGGGTCGCACGTTGCCGTTC
>JAKLIE010000337.1 GCA_022709775.1 Pseudomonadota bacterium | reverse complement strand
GAAGACCATCGTGCAGATGGGCTTCCCCGGCTACTTCCTGATCGTCGCCGACTTCATCAACTGGGCGAAGAACCACGGGGTGCCGGTCGGTCCCGGGCGCGGCTCGGGGGCGGGCTCGCTCGTCGCCTACAGCCTCGGCATCACCGACCTCGACCCGCTGCGCTACCAGCTGCTGTTCGAGCGCTTCCTCAACCCCGAGCGCGTGTCGATGCCCGACTTCGACATCGACTTCTGCCAGGACGGCCGCGACCGCGTGATCGAGTACGTGCGCCACAAGTACGGGGCGCAGAACGTCTCGCAGATCGCGACGTTCGGCACGATGGCGGCGAAGGCGGCGGTGCGCGACGTCGGGCGCGTGCTCGACCTGCCCTACTCGTTCTGCGACGGCATCGCGAAGCTGATCCCGTTCCAGCCGGGCAAGCTCGTCACGCTGAAGCAGGCTCGGACGATGGAGCCCCTCCTCGCCGAGCGCGAGAGCAACGAGGAGGAGGTGCGCGAGCTCCTGGCGCTCGCCGAGTCGCTCGAGGGGCTCACGCGCAACGTCGGCATGCACGCAGGCGGCGTGCTGATCGCGCCGGGCAGGCTCACCGACTTCTGCCCGCTCTACGCGCCCTCCGGCTCGGACGCCGCGGTGTCCCAGTTCGACAAGGACGACGTCGAGGCGATCGGTCTCGTCAAGTTCGACTTCCTCGGCCTGACGACGCTCACGATCCTCGCCCGGGCGCTCGAGTACGTGCGCCGCCTCGACCCGGCCTCGACGCTCACGCTCGACTCGATCCCCCTCGACGACCCGGCCACCTACCGGATGTTCCAACTGGGGCAGACCTCGGCGGTGTTCCAGTTCGAATCGCGCGGCATGCGCGACCTGCTGAAGCAGGCGCGTCCCGACCGGCTCGACGATCTGATCGCGTTGAATGCGCTGTATCGCCCGGGGCCGATGGACCTGATCCCGGACTACTGCGATCGCAAGCACGGCCGCCAGCGCGTCGACTATCTGGACCCGCGGCTCGAGCCGATCCTGGGGCCGACCTACGGCGTGATGGTCTACCAGGAACAGGTGATGCAGATCGCGCAGGTGATCGGCGGCTACACGCTGGGCGGCGCCGACCTGCTGCGCCGCGCGATGGGCAAGAAGAAGCCCGAGGAGATGGCGAAGCACCGCGACATCTTCGTCACCGGCGCGGAGAAAGGCGGCGTCGCGAAGTCGCGCGCCGTGCAGCTTTTCGACCTGATGGAGAAGTTCGCCGGGTACGGCTTCAACAAGTCGCACTCGGCCGCCTACGCGCTCGTCGCCTACCAGACCGCGTGGCTCAAGGTCCACCATCCCGCCGCGTTCATGGCGGCGAACCTTTCGCTGGTGATGGACGACACCGACAAGGTGCGGGCGTTGCGCGACGACACGCTCGCGCTCGGCCTCGAGGTGCTGCCGCCCGACGTCAACGCGTCGGACTGGCGCTTCGTGCCGGTCGACGGCAGGCGCATCCGCTACGGGCTGGGAGGGATCAAGGGCACCGGCGAGCAGGCGGTCGCGGCGATCGTCGCGGCGCGCGAGTCCGGCGGCCCGTTCCGCGATCTCGCGGACTTCTGCGCGCGCGCCGACAAGCGGATCGTCAACCGCCGCGTCATCGAGGCGCTGGTCAAGGGCGGCGCGTTCGATTCGGTCGACCGCCGGCGCGCGACGATGTTCGCATCGATCGGCAACGCGCTCGCCGAGGCCGAGCGCGCGCAGGCGCAGGCGGCGCAGGTGTCGCTCTTCGGCGATGCGGCGTCGGCGCCTGCGCACGTGCTCGTCGAGACCCGCGACTGGACCGAGGCCGAGCGGCTGCAGCACGAGAAGGCGGCACTCGGCTTCTACCTGTCCGGCCACCCGTACGCCGCGTATGCCGCGGAGCTCGCGCCGCTCGTGCGCACGTCGCTCTCGGACATCCAGCCGCGCGCCGAGCGCTACCTGATCGCCGGCATCGTGACCGCGCAGCGCGTGCAGAACGGGCGCCGCGGCAAGGTCGCATTCGTCACGCTCGACGACGGCAAGGGCTCGGCCGAGGTCGTCGTGTTCGGCGAGGTGTACGACGCCTCGCGCGCGATGCTGCGCGAGGACGCTCTCGTCGTCATCGAAGTCAAGGTGACGGTGCGCATGGGCGACGACGGCGAAGTGCAGGGCCTGCGCGTCCTCGCCGAGCAGGTGTACGACCTCACTGCGGTCCGCAAGCGCTGGGGCAAGCGCCTCAAGGTCTCGTGCAACGGCAACGCGTCCGCGGAGCACCTGGCCGAGATCCTGGCGCCGTTCCGCTCCGACGGCCTGCCCGTCGTCGTCCACTACGTGAACGCGGTCGTCGAGGGCGACGTCGAATTGTCCGACGCCTGGCGCGTGGCGCCCGACGACGCGCTGATCGCGCGACTCGCGGACTGGCTCGCGCCCGAGAACGTCCAGGTCGTCTACTAGGCGGGAAGGCGCATGCGGTCGATCCGTGCGCGCTACGCGGCGCTCGCCGCGCATGCCGGCGCCCTTCGTTTCATGGCGCTGTCGCTGCCGATGCGCATGCCGCTCGGCACCGTCGGCCTCGGCACGCTGCTCCACCTGCGGGAGCTGACCGGGTCGATCGCGTTCGCCGGCAGCGTCGTCGGCGCGCAGTTCGTCGCGATGGCGGTGACCGCGCCCGTCATCGGCCGCATCATCGACCGCCGCGGCCCCCGCGGCGTGCTCGTCGTGACGGGCATCGTGTGTCCGCTCGCGCTCGCCGTGATGCTCGCCGCCGGGCCGCTCGGCCTTTCGCGCGCCGCGATCCTCGCGGTGTCGCTGGCCATCGGCGCATCGGCGCCGCCCCTCACCGTGCTGATCCGAACGCTGTGGCGGATGCGGCTCGCCGACCCCGCGCTGCGCCAGACCGCGTTCGCGACCGACGCGGTCGTGCTCGAGCTCGCCTACACGATCGGCCCTGCGCTCGTCGCGCTCGCCGTCGCCGTCGGTCCGCCCGGCGCGCCGCTCGCCCTGGCGCTCGCCTTCACGGCAGCCGCGGTGCCGACGATGTTCGCGTCGGGCGCGCTCGCCTGGTGGAGGCACGCCGAGCCCGGCGCGCGCAGTCTGCTAGGGCCTCTGCGCGATCCGCGGCTGCTGGTGCTGTTCGGCGCGACGTTCACGCTGACGATGGCGTTCGGCGCGATCGAGGTCGGCTACCCGGACTTCGGGCGGGCGTCGGGCACGGACGCGTGGGGACCAGCGCTCATCGCGATCTGCTCGGTGGGGAGCGCGATCGGTGGGCTCCTCTACGGCGGCCTGCACGTCCGGGCAGCGCTCGTGCGCCAGCTTCCGGTCGCGATGGCCGTCATGGCGATCCCGCTCGCG
>JAKLIE010000336.1 GCA_022709775.1 Pseudomonadota bacterium | reverse complement strand
CACGAATCCGCGCTCGATCGACACGCGCCACCGCGGCGCGTGCCACTGCTCCAGCCCCAGCGCCGCGAGGATCGCGAGGAGGCTCACGCGCGGCCCCTCACGACTTCAGCTCCACGCGATCGCGGAACTGCTCGAGCGCCTCGGGATTGGCGAGCGCGTCGACGTTCCTGACCGGCCGGCCGTGGACGACGTTGCGCACCGCGAGCTCGACGATCTTGTTGCTCTTGGTGCGGGGAATGTCGGTCACCTGCACCACCTTCGCCGGAACGTGCCGCGGCGTCGTGTTCGCGCGGATGTGCTTCTGGATCCTGTCGACGAGCGCCGGGTCGAGCGCGAGCCCGTCGCGCAGCTTGACGAAGAGCACGACGCGCACGTCCCCCACCTCGCCGGGCGGCCAGTCCTGCCCGATCACGAGGCTCTCGACCACCTCGTCCAGCTGCTCGACCTGACGATAGATCTCGGCGGTCCCGATGCGCACGCCGCCCGGATTGAGCGTGGCATCCGAGCGCCCGTGGATGACGAGTCCGCCGTGCGGCGTGATCTCGGTGTAGTCGCCGTGGCACCAGACGTTCGGGAACCGCTCGAAGTACGTGGCGCGGTACTTCGCGCCATCCGGATCGTTCCAGAAGCCGACCGGCATCGACGGGAAAGGCCGCGTGCAGACGAGCTCGCCGCGCTCGCCCTTCCCGGGCGGGATCGAGCGCCCGTCCTCGTCGAAGACGTCGACCGCCATGCCGAGCGCGCGGCACTGGATCTCGCCGCGCCACACCGGCAGCGTCGGGTTGCCGATCCCGAAGCACGACACGATGTCGGTGCCTCCGGAGATCGACGCGAGCGCGAGATCGTCCTTCACGCACTGGTAGACGTAGTCGAACGACTCGGGCGCGAGCGGG
The DNA here is from genome assembly GCA_022709775.1 of Pseudomonadota bacterium. Next base: position 2,463 of record JAKLIE010000336.1, on the reverse strand, counting down.
CTGCCGGTCGAGAACATCGTCGCGAGCGTCGCGAGCGTGTAGTCCTTGCGCGGGACGAGCGCGATCTTCTTCAGCGCGTCGATGTACTTGGCCGACGTGCCGAAGTGGGTCATCCGCTCCTCGTCCGCGTAGTCCCACAGCACGCGGCCGGCGCGCACGAAAGGCGATCCGTCGTAGAGCAGCAGCGTCGCGCCGGCGGCCAGCCCGGAGACGAGCCAGTTCCACATCATCCAGCCGCAGGTCGTGTAGTAGAAGATCCGGTCGCCCCGCTTCACGTCCCCGTGCAGCCGGTGCTCCTTCAGGTGCTGCAGCAGCGTGCCGCCCGCACCGTGGACGATGCACTTGGGCACGCCGGTCGTGCCCGACGAATAGAGGATGTAGAGCGGATGCGCGAACGGCAGCTCGACGTAGTCGATCGGGCCCGCCGCATGGGGGGCGAGGAACGCGTCCCACGACACCGCGCCGCGGATGGGCGAGAGGTCGCCCGGTCCCGCGGCGCCGCCCAGGTACGGAATCACGACGACGCGCTCGACGGTCGGCAGCTTCGCGACGATCTCGGCGATCCTGTCGCCGAGCGGCAACGCCCTGCCGTTGTACCAGTAGCCGTCGACGGTCACGAGCACCCTCGGCTCGATCTGTCCGAAGCGGTCGAGCACGCCCTGAACGCCGAAGTCCGGCGAGCACGACGACCAGATCGCGCCGCGCGCCGCGCCGCCGAGCATCGCCATCAGCGTCTCGGGCATGTTCGGCACGATGGCCGCGACGCGGTCGCCCGCCTTCAGGCCCATCGCGTCGTACGCGCGCGCGACCCGCGATACCGTCGCGCGCAGCTCGGCGTGCGAAACCCGCGCGCGCGCCTTGTCCTCGCCGCGGAACACGAGCGCGTCGCCCGCGTCGTCGTCGGGACGGCGCTCGATCAGGTTCCGCGCGAAGTTGAGCGTCGCATCCGGGAAGAAGCGAGCGCCGGGCATCCGGTCGCCGTCGACCAGCACGCGCCTGCCCGGCGTGCCGATGACGCCGGCGTCGTCCCACACCTCGCGCCAGAAGTCCTCGGGGTGGTCGATCGACCAGCGCCAGAGCGCGTCGTAGTCGGGCAGCGCGACGCGGTGGCGCGACTCGACGCGCCGCGCGAACGCGGTGATGTTGGCGTCCGCGACGCGCTGCGGCGACGGCGTCCAGAGGGGTGCGACCATGCAAGGCTCCTTCAGCGGCCCGCGTCCCCGAGCGTCGCGCGCACGTGGTCCGGCAGCGGCACCGATCTGCCGCCCGCGAGGTCGATCCAGACGATCTTCGCGTCTCCCTCGGCCATCCGCTTGCCGGCGCAGTCCAGCTCGTAGTGGCTGCCGATCGACGAGCGTCCCGGCTCCGAGAGGTACATCCGCACCTCCACGTCGCCCGGGTACACCAGCGGGACGAGAAAGGTGCAGCTCGCGTTGACGATCACCGGTCCCGTCCCGGACCGGTAGTCGGCCCCATCCTCCGCCATGGTCGAGAGCCACTCGATGCGCGCCTGTTCCATGTAGCGGAAGTAGACGGTGTTGTTCACGTGGCCGAGCGCGTCCATGTCGCCCCAGCGGATCGGCTGGATCGACGTGTGGACGAGGACGCGGCGGGATTTCATCGGGCAGCGGAGGTCGGGGACGGAAACCTGCGGCGGCCGCCCTCGCGATGCGGCGAGGGTTCCGCCCGGCCGGACATTATAATTCGCGGACGATGCCCCAGCCTTCGCGGGCCGGCGCGACCGGCCGTGCCCGCGCCCAGCCCTCCGACCGAAACGAGGACCCATGACGCGCGAATCGATGGATTACGACGTGGTGATCGTCGGCGGCGGGCCCTCGGGCCTCTCCGCGGCGATCCGGCTGAAGCAGCTCGCCGCCAGCGGGAACCGCGAGGTGTCGGTGTGCGTGCTGGAGAAAGGCTCCGAGGTCGGCGCCCACATCCTGTCGGGCGCGGTGATCGATCCGAAGGGGCTCTCCGAGCTCATCCCCGACTGGCAGGCGCAAGGCGCGCCGCTCGACACGCCGGTGACCGAGGATCGCCTCTGCATGCTCACCCGCGACAAGTCCTTCGCGACCCCGCTCTGGCTGCTCCCGGAGTGCTTCCACAACGACGGCTGCTACATCGTGAGCCTGGCCAACGTCGTGCGCTGGCTGGGTCGGCAGGCCGAGGAGCAGGGCGTCGAGGTGTTCGCCGGTTTCGCCGCCGCCGAAGTCCTCTACGACGAGCGTGGCGCGGTGCGCGGGGTGGCCACCGGCAACATGGGCGTGGGCAAGGACGGGCAGCCGACGGCGAACTTCCAGCCCGGCGTCGAGCTCCTCGGCAAGTACACGCTGTTCGCCGAAGGGGCGCGCGGCCACTTGGGCAAGCAGGTGATCGCCCGCTTTGGCCTCGACGCCGGCCGCGATCCACAGTCGTGGGGAATCGGGATCAAGGAATTGTGGCAGGTCGAACCGGCCCGCCACG
>JAKLIE010000335.1 GCA_022709775.1 Pseudomonadota bacterium | reverse complement strand
GAAGCCCGGCGCGCGCTTAGACCAGCCGACGACGCCGTCGACGAGCCAGACGACGCCCAGCGCGAGCCCGGCGACGACGGCCAGCGCGAACGGCGAGCGCGCGATCGTCGCGATCTCCGCGGCGAGCGAGGCGCGCGGCACGACGACCTCGCGCTCCGGCGGCGCGACGAGGCTCACCACGGCGAGTCCGAAGAAGATCACGGCCGCGCAGGCGAATGCGCCGCTCCAGCCGAGCGCGTCGGAGGCCATCAGCACGGCGCCCGACGCGAGCATGCCGACGCGGTACATGCCGATGCGCACGCCGTTGGCGAGACCGAGCTCGTCCTTCGACAGGAGCTCGATCGTGTAGCCGTCGATCGCGACGTCGTTGGTCGCCGAGAGCATCGTGAACAGTCCGATCGCGACCCACACCGACGGGCCGAAGCCCGCCTGCATCGCGAAGTGGATCATCACGATCCCCATGCCGACGTCGACCGCGGCCATCCAGCGGCGGTGGCGTCGCCAGTAGTCGATCGCCGGCGCCCACAGGAACTTCAGCGTCCACGCGAGACCGAGCAGCGAGAGCACGCCGATCTGGCGGAGCTCGACGCCCTGCTGGCGGAAGTAGACCGGGAAGATCTCGTAGAAGACGCCGAGCGGGAAGCCTTCCGAGAAGTACAGCACGCCGACCCAGAAGAGCTTGCTCTTCAGCAGCGGCGTGCGCGCCGCGTCGGACGTCATCGCGATGCCGCCGTGCGCGGCGGGCGCGACCCCCTCGAAGCGCGCGTCACGCGCGGCCCCGCGATCCTGCGGCGCGCTGCGCGCCGTGGCGGCGGAACCGGTAGATGGCGAGTTCGCCCAGCAGGTTCGGCAGCGCGGCGACCTCCCTGCCGCCCGCGAGCACGACGCGATCGAGCACCTCGAGGCCTCGCTCCGCGAGGAACGCGTCGAAGTCGGCGACGGTGCACAGGTGGATGTTCGGCGTGTCGAACCACTGGTACGGCAGACTCTCCGACACCGGCATGCGGCCGCGCAGGATCTGCAGCCGATGGCGCCAGTGGCCGAAGTTCGGGAACGAGACGATCGCCTCTCGGCCGACGCGGAGCATCTCGGCGATGATCGTCTCGATCCGCTTCATCGCCTGCAGCGTCTGCGACAGGATCACGCAGTCGAACGCGTCGTCGGCGAAGCCCTTCAGGCCGCCCTCGAGGTCGCGCTGGATCACGTTGACGCCGGCGACGATCGACGAGCGCACGCCGGCGTCGCCGATCTCGACGCCGTAGCCGCGTGCGTTGCGTTCGCGCGCGAGGTACGCGAGCAGGCTGCCGTCGCCGCAGCCGAGGTCGAGGACGTTCGCGCCCTCGCCGATCCAGCCGGCGATCGTCGCGTAGTCGGTGCGCTGCGCGACCTTCGTGCGCTCGACGACGGCCTGCGTGAACGACTTGCCCAGCCGGAACGTCGAGTAGTCCTTGAAGTCGTGCGCGATGCGGTCGAAGCACGCGCGCACGACCGCGTGGTAGTGCTCGTTGTCGAGCAGGAACGCGTCGTGGCCGTGCGGCGCGGCGATCTCCGCGTAGGCGACGTCGTGGCGGTTCGCGACGAGCGCCTCGACGATCTCGCGCGAGCGCGACGGCGGGAATCGCCAGTCGGTCGTGAACGACACGACGAGAAAGCGGCACGCGGCGGCCGCGAGCGCGCGCCCGAGGTCGCCGCCGGTCGTGAGCGCCGGGTCGAAGTAGTCGAGCGCCTTGGTGATGCGCAGATAGGTGTTCGCGTCGTAGTAGTCGGCGAACTTCTCGCCCTGGTATCGCAGGTAGCTCTCGATCTGGAACTCGGGCGCGAAGCTGAACTTGAGGCCCTCGCGCAGCTGGCGGCCGAACTTCGCCTCCATCTGCTCGTCGGACAGGTACGTGATGTGCCCGATCATCCGCGCGACGCGCAGGCCCCGGCGCGGCAGCGTGCCGGCCTCGGCGAAGTGCCCCTCGTGGAAGTCGGGGTCGGTCAGGATCGCCTGGCGCGCGACCTCGTTGAACGCGATGTTCTCGGCCGAGAGATTCGGCGCGGCGGCGATCACCAGCGCGTTGCGGATGCGACCCGGGTAGCGCGTCGCCCAGCACAGCGCCTGCATGCCGCCGAGGCTGCCGCCCATGACGGCGGCCCAGTCGTCGATGCCGAGGTGGTCGGCGAGCCGCGCCTGCGTGTCGACCCAGTCCTCGACGGTCACCAGCGGGAAGTCGGCGCCCCAGATCCTCCCGGTCGCGGGATTGACCGTACCGGGGCCCGATGACCCGAAGCAGCTCCCCAGGTTGTTGACGCCGACGACGAAGAACCGGTTGGTGTCGACCGGCTTGCCCGGCCCGACCATGTTGTCCCACCAGCCGACGTTGTCCGGCTCGTTCTCCCGGGTCCCCGCGACGTGGTGCGACGCGTTGAGCGCGTGACAGATCAGGACGGCGTTGTTGCGGCGCGCGTTGAGCTCGCCGTAGGTCTCGTAGGCGAGCTCGTAGGAAGGCAGCGTCCTGCCGCAGGCGAGCTTGAGGGGGGAGTCGAAACGGGCGAGCTGAGGCTCGACGACGCCGACCGAGCGGCCGTCTCCGGTCCGCGGCTCCGCGCCGCCCGTCGTTTCGGCAAAGCTCACCATCGCGATTCCGGCGACCCCCTCCGGGACGGCTTCCGCCCGGACGCTCGTCCGGCGGAAGCGAACTCGGACCCGGGGGACCGCTTCCGCTTTAGCCGGATTTGTAACGCGCCCGCAAGCTGGTTCAACTCGGCGCGACCGACGCGAAGTCTAGCCCGTCGTGCGGAGGTTGCATACCTCGGCACCGAATTGGTGCGTCCGCCTCCCCGATAAGCATGGTCGGTGAGGACGGATCCGGACAACGGGCGCAGAGCCGATAGGCGGCCCCTTGCCAAGCCGTCATGACATTGGAATACTATGACATTGGAATAGCCTGGGCCGGAATGCCGGTGCCCGTCGGGCTGTTTGCCTCGCTGCTGGAGCCTCGAACCGCCATGACCCCGTTCCGCGCCCTTGTCGCCGTCCTCCTCGCCGTTCTCGTTGCGGCGCCCGCCGCCCTCGCGCAGACGGGGCAATCGAAGTACGTGACGTTCTGCCAGGGCTGCCACGGCAACCCGTCGGACGACAAGGACCACGTGCTCGGCGGCAAGGACTGGCAGACCACGAAGCTCGCGATGGACACGAAGCCGACGATGACGGCGCAGTTGCGTCCGCTCTACAACGCCGGCCTCCTGACCGACGAAGACTTCAAGCTGATCGCGACGTACCTGCAGACGTTCGTCGGCGGCGCGTCGAGCCAGCTCTCGATGCCTGCGCCCACGAACTTCGGCTCGCTGAACGTCGGCGTCGCCAGCTCGGTCGTGACGAAGACGGTGAG
>JAKLIE010000334.1 GCA_022709775.1 Pseudomonadota bacterium | reverse complement strand
TCGAGGCGCCTGGAGGTCGAGTCCATGATGCGCAGGTTGCCTGGTGCGGGATCAGCCAGTCGATGGCCGAGCGCGGCATCGCAGCGGCGGCGAGCGCCTCGTCGGCGACCTCGGTCAGCACGCGCACCGCGAACCTGAACACCGCCTGCCCGTCCATGTGCACGAACGGGTCGCCCCAGACCGTTCCGTTGCGCACCTGGCCCGGCACGCACAGCATCCCGCGGTGGCTGCCGTCAGCGTGCAGGCGCGTCGCGAGGATGCCCGGCTCGTCGGAGGGCACGAGCACGACGGCGCCCGCGCCGTCGCCGAACAGCACGCAGGTCTTGCGGTCGCTCCAGTCGAGGATGCGCGAGTAGATCTCGGCGCCGACGACGAGCGCGTTGCGCACCGCGCCGGACTTCAGCATCCCGTCGGCGATCGAGAGCGCGTAGACGAAGCCCGAGCACACAGCCTGCACGTCGAACGCCGGGCCGCCGCGCGCGCCCAGTTTGTCCTGCAGGATGCAGGCGGTCGACGGGAAGATCATGTCGGGCGTCGTCGTCGCCACGATGATGAGGTCGACGTCGGAGGGAGCGAGACCCGCCGCCGCGAGCGCCTGCCGCGACGCCGCGAGCGCGAGATCGGACGTCGCCTCGCCTTCGGCGGCGACGTGTCGCTGGCCGATGCCGGTGCGCGTGCGCACCCACTCGTCGCTGGTCTCGACGCCCCGCCGCACGAGGTCGTCGTTGGTGAGCACCTCGGCCGGCAGGTAGCGGCCGGTGCCGGCGATGCGGCTATGCGGATGCGGCATCTTGGGACGCGGGACGCGGCTCCCCGAGCGAGCTCGCCGGCATCGCGGCGATCCGCTCGGCGATGCGATCGAGCACGCCCTCGGCGATCTCCGCGTGCGCCTTCAGCAACGCGTGCTTGAACGAGAGCACGTCCGCGCCGCCGTGGCTCTTCACGACGACGCCCTTCAGCCCGACGAGCGTCGCGCCGTTGAGGCGACGCGGATCGATCCGGCGCTTGAAGCGCATGAGCACCGGGTAGGCGATCGCGGCGACGAGCCTCGACAGCGGGCCGCGCGTGAACTCGGTCTTGAGGAACTCGTAGAGCATCTGCGCGAGACCCTCGGAGGTCTTGAGCGCGACGTTGCCGACGAAGCCGTCGCACACGACGACGTCGGTCGTGCCGCGATAGATGTCGGTGCCCTCGACGTTGCCGTGGAAGTTGAGCCCCGAGACGCGCAGGCGCTCGGCGGCCTCCTTCACGACGTCGTTGCCCTTGATTTCCTCCTCGCCGATGTTGAGGAGGCCCACGGTCGGGCGCTCGATGCGCTCGACCGCCGAGACGAGCGCGCTGCCCATCGCGGCGAACTGCACGAGCTGCTCGGGGGTGCAGTTCACGTTCGCGCCGAGGTCGAGCATCGTGACCACGCCCTTCTTCGTCGGCAGCTGCGCGGCGATCGCCGGCCGGTCGATGCCCGGCAGCGTCTTCAGCACGAAGCGCGCGATGCCCATCAGCGCGCCGGTGTTGCCGGCCGACACGCACCCGTGCGCCTCGCCGTCCCTGACGAGGTTGATCGCGACGCGCATCGACGAGTCCTTCTTCCGCCGAAGCGCGTCGGCGGGCGGCTCGTCCATCTCGATGACCTCGCTGGCGGCGTGCACGCGGATGCGGTCGCGCGCGGGCGACCGCGCCTTCCGCAGGAGCGGCTCGATCGCCTCGGAGCGTCCGACGAGCACGACGGCGGCGCCGGGCGTTTCCTCGAGGAACGCGAGCGATGCGGGGACGGTGACGGCCGGGCCGTGGTCCCCGCCCATCGCGTCGACGGCTACGGTGACGGGCATGCTCGATACGCAGGCCCCCGCCGGCCGCCGGGTCGCGGCGGCCGGGGCGGGCACCCGCGGCCGGCGCTACTCGTCGGCCTTGGTCTTGACGACCTTCTTGCCGCGGTAGTAGCCGCTCGGGCTGATGTGGTGACGGCGATGCGTCTCGCCGCTCACCGGCTCGACGGCGAGCGTCGGCGCGGTGATGAAGTCGTGCGCGCGATGCATGCCGCGCTTCGACGGCGACTTCTTGTTCTGCTGGACAGCCATTTCCCGTTCTCCTTCACTGGTCGCCCCGGCGCGCGACGCGCGCGACCCGAGGCTCTGCTACCCACTCCGCGGCGCGAAGCCTCGCGCCGCCCTGTTCCGACCCGGCGCCGATGCGCGCCGCCGCCTGCCGCGGCCAACCCGCGATCACCGGCGCCCGGGGCACTCGCCCTCGTGGCGCGGCGCGAACGGCAGCGTCAGCACCAGTTCGTCCTCCACGAGCGTCGCCGGATCGAGCGGCCGGTCGGCGAGGATCACTTCGCCTTCCGTCTCCGCGTCGAGCGTCGCGAGCTCGTCCTCGTCGTGCGCCAGCAGCACTTCCGTGCCCTGCGACACCGGCCACTCCATCCGGGCGAGGCAGCGCTGGCACACCAGCGGCACCCCTCCCTCGACGTCGATCGAGATCGCCGGCCTGCCTTCCGCGCTCCTGCGCCCCTCGACCGTCCAGGCGATCGGAACCGGATCGTCCCCCGGCGCGAGGCTGTCGGCCACGTTCGGCAGTCGCCGCGCGTCGAGCGTCCCGGAGACCGACGACGCGCGAGCGGCAAGCTTGAACGCGTCGAATCGGGTATCGGGGCCGGGACCGGACATCGGACCGCTCCAGGACCTCCGGCCACCCCGGAGTCCCGGCGGCCGCAGGCATGGAAGGCGCAAACGGCGGATAATACGAGATTCGCGCAAACGTGTCAAAAAACCGTCGATAAAACAACGAGGAACCCGCTTGCGCCCGCTCGTGCTCGCCTCCACGTCCCGCTACCGCGCGGCCCTGATGGACCGCCTCGGGATCCCCTACGCGGTCGACGCGCCCGGCGTCGACGAGGCTGCCCGTCCGGGCGAATCGCCCGCCGCCGCCTGCGTCCGGCTCGCCGAAGCCAAGGCCCGCGCCGCGGGCGGGCGGCACCCGGGGGCGCTCGTCCTCGGGTCGGACCAGATCGCCGACTGCGACGGCGCGCACGTCGGCAAGCCCGGCACGCTCGAGCGGGCACGGGCGCAACTCGCGTCGCTCTCGGGTCGCACCGTCGTGTTCCACACGGGCGTCGCGCTCCTGGACACCGTCACCGGGGTCTGCGCGGTCGAGCGGGTCGACGTGCGCAGCACGCTGAGGAAGCTCTCCGCCCGCGAGATCGACGTCTATCTCGACCGCGAGGCGCCGCTCGACTGCGCGGGGTCGGTCAAGTCCGAGGGGCTCGGCATCGCGCTGTTCGAGAGGATCGAGAGCGACGACCCGAGTGCGCTCGTCGGGCTGCCGCTCATCGCCACCTGCAGGCTCCTGTCCCGCGCGGGGGTCGACGTGCTGGCGCCCCGGG
>JAKLIE010000333.1 GCA_022709775.1 Pseudomonadota bacterium | reverse complement strand
CCGTGCTCTACGGGCCTTCCCCCGCGTCGGGCAGCGCCACGAGCGCGCGTCGCACCGCCGAGGCATCGATCGTTGCCATCATCGCGCGGCAGTCCTGCACGCCGTAGCTCGCGAGCAGGACGCCGCGAACGGCGTCGTGCGCGAGTCCGGCCGCGAACTCGATCGGCTCGTCGACGAATCGGAAGGGCTCGGTGATCGCCGCGACTCGAAACGCGCGGTCGAAGTGCACGAACCGGTGAAGGTAGCGACGATGCCAGGCATCGATCGCCACGACCTCGTGGGTGAGGCAGAGCCAGCCGTCGTCGAAGCGCACGAGCTGCGAGCCTCCGCGCAGGTGGTCGAGCGCGACCGTCGGCTCGTGCGCCGCGTGCGCGACGACGCGCCCGTCCGAGGGTTCGTAGCGCAGTACCGTCGTCGGATCGCACAGGTAGACGAGCAGGAGATCGTCCCCGTCGACGGCCGGCATCCAGTTCTTCTGGTGCAGGTCGTCGCGGTAGCCGCGCAGTACGGCGAGCTCGACGATCCGGGCCCGGTCGTCGAGCGCGATCAGCGCGATCTCGCAACGCATCGCCGGGTTGCGGTCGCGCACGGTGGCCGTCGCGTGCAGGCGTCCGCGCCAGCGGAACAGCCGCAGGTCCTCGAATCCGACGACCAGGCTCGGCAGCGCCGGCGGGATCGAGGCGGCCGGGACGATCTCGCGCGCGTCGACGACCGTTCCGTCGCGCGCGAGTCGCGCCAGGTGATTGCTCGTCCGGATCTCGCGGAGCTTCGGCCACGACCGCTCCGGGTCGCCGAGCCGGTAGTTCACGCCGCGGATCACCGCAAGGAGATCCTCGCCGTCGAGCAGCACGGACGGGTTCATCGCCGCGTAGGGATGCTCCATCGGCAAGGCCAGCGGCACGGTCGTGACGGGGCCGAAGAGCGCCTCCGCACGCGGTGCATGGAACATCCCGTTGCGCCGGGCGAGACTGCGTACGTCCTCCGGTATGTCCCGCCGGATCTGCAGCTCCAGCGTCGCCTCGTGCGCCGCGCGGCGGCGCTCCGCGCTCCTGCAGTAGAAGCCGGCGATGCTCGCCTCGGTCTGGAACGCATGACGGTAGACCCCGTCGTCGACGAACAGCAGGTCGCCCTCGGGGTACGGGATGCGCTGCCCGGCCTCGGCCCACAGCATCGCCGTCTCGTTCTGGCCACGCTCGCGGTAATAGCGCGCGAGGTCCGCGAGCGGCTCGGCACGCGTCGGCCGGAACTCGTAGGCGGACAGGCAGCCGTCGACGAATCCGACCGCGTCGCCGAGCGCGAGGCAGCTGCGCGCGTGCATCAGCATCGCGCACCACGCCTCCTCGTCCCAGCCGCCCGCCTCGGCGCGCTTCGCATACCAGTCGCGCGCTTCGGCGTGACGCCCGGCGTCGCGGCAGGTCTGCGCGAGGTAGAACATCGAGCGCGCGTCGCCCGGATTCTCGGCGAGCGCGGCCGTCAGGAGCCGGAGGTCGCGCTCGGTCTTCTCCGTCCGGCTCGACCCGCAGGCGTGGTCGGCGAACGCGATGCCATCGAGACGTTCGACCGTCCCGTCGACGCCGAGGTACTCGTGCGTCGCGCCGACGTAGCGCGCCAGCACGTCGCGTCGCAGCAGCCGCACGTTCCAGTACGAGAGCGCGTTGTGCTGCCGCACGCGGTAGGCCGGCGCAGCGAGGCCGTCGCGGAACGCCGGGTCGGAGATCTCGAGCTCCATGTCGGCGTCCACGAGCAACAGGTACTCGAACGCGCCGGTCGAGGCGCGCGCGAGGTCGAGTGCGACACTGCGCGTGGTGCCGAAATCGACGAAGGGAACGTCGTGGATCTCGCCGGGAATGCCTCGCGCGGCGAAGAAGGCCGCGATCCGCCCGCGCGTGTCGTCGGTCGAGCCGGTGTCGCAGATCACGTAGTGCGAGATCGCCGGCGCGACCGCAGCGAGGCAGCGCTCGATGATCGCCGCCTCGTTCCTGACGATCATGTTGAGGCACAGCCGCGCCGCGGAGGCGCGCGCGACTGCGACGCCGTCGGCCCTCGCGGCGTCCCCCGTCATCCCCGTGTCAGCGGAGTCGCCTGAACGCGAGGGCCGCCATCGCGGCGGCGAGCGCGGTCAGCGCAGGTGCGCCGGCCGCCGGCACCGGCGTGGGAGGCAACCCCGCGGGACCGGTGATGCCGGTGGGCCCGGTCGGCCCCGTCGGTCCGGTCGCCCCCGTCGGTCCGGTCTCGCCGATGGGTCCCGTCGGTCCGGTTGCGCCCGTCTCGCCGATCGGCCCCGTCGGTCCCGTCGCACCCGTGGGCCCCGTCGCACCCGTCGGTCCGGTCTCGCCGATCGGCCCGGTCGCGCCCGTCGGTCCCGTTTCACCGATGGGCCCGGTCGCCCCCGTCGCGCCGATGGGCCCGGTGGGACCCGTATCGCCCACCTGCGCTGCCGCATCGAAACTCGTGAACAGCGTCGGCGTCACCGCAGACGCGGCGAGCGCGGCCCCGTGAGCGAGGATCGTGCGGCGGGAGAACAGCAGGGGCATCGGTCGTGTCCGAGGGGTCGGGTCGCGCAGGATCGGCGCGGCGCGCATCATCTCATCGGCGGCCGTGAATGGCTACAGCCGGGACGATTCCGCCCGACAGGCGGCCGTGCCAAACGAAAAACGGCAGCGGTCGCCCGCTGCCGTTCCGCCAGCGCAAAGGCGTTCGCCGCGTCAGTTGACCGACACCTCGACGCGCCGTGCCTCGGCATCGCCGCCCGTGCCCTGCGTCAGCTCGGGCTTCTTCATCTCGAAGCGCTCGTCCGCGACGCCCGCCGCCTTGATCGCGTCGCGCACGGCGAGGGCGCGCTGCTTGGCGAGCTCCTGGTTCTGCTCGAGGCTGCCGCTGGCGTCGTGATAGCCGGAGATCGTCACCTTCGCGTTCGCGCTGGCCTTCGCCTTCGCGATCGCGGGCTCGAGCGACTTCGCCGCGCCGGCAGGCATGTCCGCCTTGCCCGAGTCGAAGTAGATCTTCACGACGTCGATCACGACCACGGCGCCGGCAGGGGCCGTCGCCACCGTCGCGGGCTTCGCGGCGGGCGCGGCCGCGGTCTTGCCGATGCCCCATGCGCCGAGCAGCGGCACGATCATCAGCGCGACGATGTTGATGATCTTGATCAGCGGGTTGACCGCCGGGCCGGCCGTGTCCTTGTACGGGTCGCCGACGGTGTCGCCGGTCACCGCCGCCTTGTGCGCGTCCGAGCCCTTGCCGCCGTGATGGCCGTCCTCGATGTACTTCTTCGCGTTGTCCCAGGCGCCGCCGCCGGTCGTCATCGAGATCGCGACGAAGATGCCGGTGACGATCGTGCCCATCAGCAGGCCGCCCAACGCCTGCGGTCCGAGCACGAGGCCCACGACCACC
>JAKLIE010000332.1 GCA_022709775.1 Pseudomonadota bacterium | reverse complement strand
CGTGCAGCAGTTCACGAGCGTGCCCGCGGGCGGCCCCTACGTGATCACCGAGACCGTCCCGGGCGGCTGGACCAACACCGCGATCAACTGCACGGTCAATCCGCCGACCGGCGGCTCGGCGACGACCGACCTCGGCGGCCACAGCGTCTCGATCACGTTGGGCTCCGGCGCGGTCACCGTGAACTGCGAGTTCGTCAACAACAAGCTGGGATCGATCACGATCGTCAAGGACGCGGAGCCCGAGGTGGGCCAGGCGTTCGGCTTCACGACGTCGGGCATCGCTCCCGCGGCGTTCAATCTGACGCCGCCGGGAACGCCCCAGCAGGTGTTCACGCAGGTGAGCGCCGGAACCCACTCGTTCACCGAGGCGGTGCCTTCGGGATGGACGCTCGAGGACATCGAGTGCTCGATCGTCACGGTGGGGTCCAACACCACGACGTTCTCGTTCAGCGGGGCCGGGGGAGGGACGAACGTCTTCGAGCCGGGCGACGTCACCGCCACCATCGCACTGGGCTGGGGCGACGACGTCCGCTGCGAGTACTTCAACCACCAGAACGGTTCGATCACGATCGTCAAGCAGACGCAGGGCGGCGACGGCTCGTTCACGTTCGACACGACCGGGCCGGCCGGTGGGTCGCAGTTTCAACTGACCACCGTCGGAGGCAACGCCCAGGGCACGCCGTTCGCGTCGGTGCCGCCGGACACGTACTCGATCACGGAGCAGGTGCCGGTGGGATGGGGACTCGGCGACATCTCCTGCTCGTCTGCGAACGGCGAATCGGCGTTCATCTACACCGGCTCGGCGACCGGGCCGCAGGACGCGTTCAACCCCGGCGACAGGACCGCGACCGTCTATCTCGCCCCCGGCGACGGGGTGCTCTGCACCTTCGTCAACCGGAAGATCGAGGTGCCCGCTGCCATCCCGACGCTGTCGGAGTGGTTGCTGATGCTGCTCGCGGCGATGGTTCTCGCGGGCGGCGCGGCGACGCTGCGCCGGCGCGCGCCGGGACGCCGCTAGCAGGAGTCGGCCTGCGGGCGGCGGCGCCTCACCGGCGTCGCCGCCCGCTTCATTTCGGGCGCGCCGGCGATCGCTCCGGGGCGCCGAAGTAGTCGGGGTGGAGCGCGGCGATCGCCTTCGCGAGCGCGAAGTTGCGCTCGAGGTGCTTCGCCATCGCCCGTGTCGCTCGGACCGCTTCCCCGTCGCGCACCGCCCGCACGATGGCGCGGTGGTCGCGGATCGCCTGCGCTGCGCTGCCGAGCTCCGGCACGGCGATCGCCCGGATTCGGTGATGCAGGTCGCGCGCTTCCGCAACGACGCTCCAGACGCCGTCGAGGCCGCTGGCCACGACCAGCGCGTGGTGGAAGCGCGTGTCGGCGTCGAGCGCCGGTCCGATGTCGCCCGCATCGATCGCCGCCGCCTGCTCCGCGACGATCGCGGCGAGGCGCGCAGCGACCGCGACGCGGTCCTCTCGCGCGGCGACACGCTCGAGGATCTGGCATTCGACTGCCCGGCGCACGAACAGCGCCTCCTCGATGCGCCTGAGCGACAGCCGCGCGACGAACGTGCCGCGCTGCGGCTTGACGTCGACGAGGCGCTCGTCGGCGAGCCGCAGCAGCGCCTCGCGCACCGGCGTGCGGCTGACACCGAAGCGCTCGGCGATGTCGTGCTCGGCGATCACGGCGCCCGGCGCCAGCGCGACGTCGAGGATCGCGGCGCGCAGTGCCGCGTGTATGCGTGCGCTCTCCGACAGCCGGCCCGCGATCGCCGCGCCCGGCCCTGCAGGAACCCCAGGCGCGGCGATGGCGCGAACGTGCGCGAGCGCAGGCGACGTTCGACGACTCACGGGACTGCCCCGAACGTCGGCGCGCGCGCGTCGGCGCCGATCGGACGCTCACGCGACAGCGCCGCGAGCTTCGCGTCGGACAGGTAGCCGTAGCGGTTGAGCCACACCGGCAGCCCGCTCTCGCGGGCGACGCGGACGCGCCGCACGACGTCGTCGACGGGACCGTAGGTATGCGCGAACGCGACGACCGGCACGCGGCCCGCCGCCTCGCGCGCCGCATCGAGTTTCCGCCGTTGCGCCGCGGCGCCCACCGGATGCGCCTCGTGCGGCTCCGGGTAGCGCAGCGTCGCACCGTCCGCGACGAGTCCGTCGGTGAGTCCGAAGAGCTCGGCGATCGCCGCCGTCACGGCATCGTGGTCGCGCGCGGGCGCAGACGCGCCGATCAGGTCGCGCGCCCAGTAGCGCGAGAGCATCGGCCAGTGCATCGTGTAGAGCTTGACGCCGACGCGGTCCGCTACGCCGTCGAGCGACTCGAGCGGATATCCGGACACACGGTGGAACGGCGGCGGAAACGCCTGCGGCTCCAGCCGCCGCCGCGGCCCGTGCAGCGCGTCGAGCGCGCCGCGCACCGCCCGCAGCAGCCGGAGCACGGCCTCGCGCTTCGCCGCGCGCAGCGGCGCGTAGACCCCGCCCTCGGACAGGAACGCGCCGAGGCCCGCTTCGAGCAACGAACGGCGCACCGCCGCGGGCCCTCGCGGCGCGGCATCCGCCGCCGCGCAACGCAAGCCCTGCGACCAGGCGAGGACGCTGCGGGCGACCTCCTCCGGTTCGTGCCCTGCGTCGCGCATGAGCGCGGTCATCGACGGATGGAAGTCGAACAACGCACTCTCGAAATCGTAGGGCGGCACCTCGGGCCAGTCGAGCCGGAACCCGGCGACGCCCGGATAGCGCTCGGCGAGCTCGGCGACGAGCGTGGCGGTGTACGCGACGACGTGCGGCGACGCGAGGCTCGCGTTCCGGTCGACGCGCGCGGCGTGCGTCGTCCCGTCGGGCCTCAGGCACTGGTCGTCGTCCAGCACGCCCGAGAACTGGACGCGATAGCCGGGCGGGCACGCGGCCATCACCTGCAGAAGCACCTCGATGCCACGCGCGCGCGCCTCCTCGATCACGCGATCGAGGAGGTCGGCGTGGCGGTGCGTCAGCGCGGTCGCGGGCGAGGGCCGGTAGCGCAGACCGGCGTAGCGCGCGAGATCGTGCTCGAACGCCGGTGCGGTACGCACCCACAGCTCGGTGCGCCCGAAGAGCGGACGGTCGAGCGGGCGCACGCGGCCGGCTTCGCCATCCGGTGGCGGCTCGCGCCCGCCCTCGCCCTCCGGCGCGGGCTCGAGCACGTAGGGCGACGTCGCGATCGCCGTCGCGCCGAGCGCCGCGACTCGGTCGAGCACCGGTCCGATCCCGTCGCACTGGAACCACTCGGGCATCACGGTGACGCCGAGCTGCGAAGGAACGGAGGAAGTCATCGTCGGTTGTCGGCGAGCCTGTTGTCGACTAGTATATCAGTCCGATCCGACCCCGCGTGGAGCCCTCCCGATGACCCGTTCCCGTCCGAACG
>JAKLIE010000331.1 GCA_022709775.1 Pseudomonadota bacterium | reverse complement strand
CGCTCGCGGCGCTCGCCGCGCTCGGCGACGGCGACGAGCCGTCCGAGTTGCTGCTGCGCCTCGACATGCGCGTCGATCACGTGCTGATCGACGAGTTCCAGGACACGTCGTTCGCGCACCTCGAGCTCGTCCGTCGCCTCGTGTCGGGCTGGTCGGAGGGGGACGGCCGCACGCTGTTCGCGGTCGGCGATCCGATGCAGTCGATCTACCGCTTCCGCGGCGCCGAGGTCCGCGCGTTCGTCGAGGCGCAGGCGGCGGGCGTCGTCGAAGGCATCCCGGTCGAGTGCCTCACGCTTCGGCGGAATTTCCGGTCGCAGGCGGGGCTCGTGGGCTGGGTGAACGAGACGTTTCCCGGCGTGCTCGGCCCGATCCACGACCCGTGGCGCAGTCGCGTCGCGTTCGCCGACGCAGTGGCGGTCGTTCCGGAATCGGACGGTCCGGCGTGCACGCTCGACGTCGTGGACAGCGACGAGGAGGAAGCCGGACGCGTCGTCGAGCGCGTGCGGGATGCGCTCGACGAGCCGGGGAACGTCGCGCTGCTCGTGCGGGCGCGCACGCACCTCGCGCAGGTCCTGCCGGCGCTTCGCGCCGCGGGGATCGCGTACACGGCGGTCGACCTCGACACGCTGGCCGACCGGCGATCCGCGCGCGACGTCGTGGCGCTCGCGCACGCGATCGCCCAGCCCGACGATCGCCTCGCGTGGCTCGCCGTGCTGCGCGCGCCGTGGTGCGGACTCGCGCTCGCCGACCTCCACGCGCTGGTGCTCGCGGCCGACGCGACGCCGTCGCGATCGATCGAGGCCGCGGCCCATGCGCCGCCGGGCGCCCTGTCGCCCGAAGGGTCGGCACGGCTCGCACGGACCGTCGCGGTGCTCGCGCGGGCGCGCGATGCGCACGGCATCGAGCCGCTCTCGGTGCGCGTGCGCGGCGCCTGGACGGCGATAGGCGGGCCGGCGACCGTCGACGAGCCCCTCGACCTCGTCGCCGTCGACGACGTCCTCGCGCTTCTCGCGGCGCACGAGCGCGCGGGCGACGTGCCCGACTGGAATGCGTTCGTCGCGCGCCTCGGCGAGGAGCGGCTCTCGCCGCCGCCCGGCGAGCAGGCGCGGGTGCAGGTGATGACGATGCACAAGGCGAAGGGCCTCGAGTTCGACACGGTGATCCTTTCGGGGCTCGCGCGAGGCGGCGGGCGTGGCGACGCGCCGCTGCTCCGGTGGCGGACGCGCCGCGGTGGCCTGATGGCGGGATTCGCGAAGCCTCGCGGCGGCGAGCACGGCGGCGTGTACGACTACCTGCGCGGGCTCGCGTCCGACGAGGACCAGGCCGAGCTCGGGCGTCTCGCCTACGTCGCCTGCACGCGGGCGAAGCGCAGGCTCGCGCTCGTCGGCGTGCTGAAGGCGAAGGACGGCAAGGAGGGACGGGAATGGAAGTCGCCGGGGAAGGGATCGATCCTCGGCCTGCTCGACCCGCGGCTTCCCGACGCGCCCGATTCCGGGGCGTCCGGGACCGACGTCGCGGCGCCGCCGGGCAGTGTCGTCGAGCGCCTGCCTCTCGACTGGCGCGCACCCGCCGCGCCGGAGCCGCTCGTCGTCCGGGCCGCCCCACGGGCGATCGCCCCTGCGCTGCCGTTCGACTGGGCGCGCGAGCGCGCGCGTCGCCTCGGCGTCGTCGTGCACGGACTGCTCGCGCAGATCGCCGTCGACGGTCCGCCGGGCTGGGATGCGGGCCGACTCGCCGCGCAGCGGCCCCGCATCGTCGCGGAACTGGTCGGCGAGGGCGCATTGCCGTCCGAGGCGCCGCGCGAGGCGGACGACGTCCGCGCGACCGTCGAGCGCGTGCTGGGCGACGAGCGGGGACGCTGGCTCCTCGATCCGGGGCACGCCGGCGCGCAGAGCGAATGGGCGCTCGCAGGCTTCGACGGCGCCGAGGTCGTCCACGTGGTGCTCGACCGCACGTTCGTGGCCGAGGGCGTGCGCTGGATCGTCGATTTCAAGACCGGCACGCACGAGGGCTCCGACCCGAGCGCGTTCCTCGACGCGGAGGTCGAGCGCTACCGTCCGCAGCTCGCGCGCTATGCGCGCATCGTCTCGGCGCTCGACCCCGCACCGATCCGTCTCGCGCTCTACCATCCGCGCGTGCCCGGCGGCTGGCGTGAGTTCGCGGTGCCTGCGACGAACGACGACGGGCGCTGACCTCCGTCCGGCGCCGTCGCACGAGCCGCCCCGGCGGGCGACGCGCTTTTCCGCTACAATTCAATGCTTTGTCACCACGCTCAGCCGCGCGGACCACGCGCTGCGCCCCTCGTCACGTGCGTCTCATCCGCGGCCTGCCCGCGGTCGCCGACCGGCCGGTCGCGCTGACCGTCGGGAACTTCGACGGTGTCCATCGCGGGCATCAGGCGATGCTCGCGCGGCTCCAGGAGGCGGCCGACGACCTGGGGCTCGCGCCCGCGGTGCTCACGTTCGATCCGCACCCGCGCGAGTTCTTCTCGAAAGAGAGCGCGCCGCCGCGGCTCTCCAGCCTGCGCGGCAAGCTGGAGGTGCTTCGGGCGTTCGGCGTCGAGCGCGTCTACGTCGCGCGCTTCGACCGCTCGTTCGCTTCGCTCGATCCGGACCGGTTCGTCGACGACGTGCTCGTGCGCCGCCTCGGCGCGCGCTGGGTGCTGGTCGGCGAGGACTTCCGCTTCGGCCGCGCCCGCGCCGGCGACCTCGCGCTGCTGCGCCGCCACGCGCGACAGTTCTCGGTCGAGTCGATGAACGCGATCGAGGTCCACGGCGAACGCGCGAGCTCGACGCTCGTGCGCGAGGCGCTCGCTGCGGGCGATCTCGCCAGGGCGACGAAGCTCCTCGGGCGGCCCTACGCGATCGGCGGCCACGTCGCGCACGGCGCGAAGCTGGGGCGCACGCTCGGGTACCCGACCGCGAACCTGCCCCTCAAGCGCCGCCCCGCCCTCCAGGGCATCTTCGCGGTGCGCGTGCACGGCCTGGGGCCGCCCCGCCGCGGCGTCGCGAGTCTGGGCGTGCGTCCGACCGTCGGAAACGGGGGACAGCCGCTGCTCGAGGTGTACCTGTTCGACTTCGACGAAGTCGTCTACGGACGGCGCATCGTCGTCGAGTTCCTGCACAAGCTGCGCGACGAGGCCCGCTTCCCGGACCTCGACGCGCTCACGCGCCAGATCCGCGCCGACGCGGATGCCGCGCGCGACTACTTCGCGGCGCACCGCGCCGCGAGCTGAAAACGCCCATGGCCGACGACAAGAAACCCGACTGGAAGTCCACGCTCAACCTTCCCGACACGCCGTTCGCGATGCGCGGGGATCTCGCGAAGCGCGAGCCCGGCTGGGTGCGCGAGTGGCAGGAGAAGAACGTCTACGGGGCGATCCGCGAGGCGTCCGTCGGGCGGCCGCGCTT
>JAKLIE010000330.1 GCA_022709775.1 Pseudomonadota bacterium | reverse complement strand
CGCCTACGACGCGCCGGGCGCGGGCAGGAACCCCGTCTGCCGCTTCTACCGCAAGCCGGCGTTCGGCGACTCGCACTTCTTCACCGCGGACCCGGCGGAGTGCGCGCGGGTCGCGGTCGACTACGCGACCGACTGGTATTTCGAGAGCCCGGCGATCTACTACGTAGCGTTGCCCAACGCGGTCACGGGCGCCTGCCCGGCGGGAACGAAGCCGATCTACCGGTTCCTGAACGTCTTCGAGATCAACCACCGCTACACGACCGAGCAGTCGGTGGCGAACGAGCTCTCGACGAAGGCCGGCTGGATTCCCGAAGGCTACGGACCGGGGCCGCTCTTTCCGGTGATGTGCTCGCCCGTCGGCAGCTGATCCACGAGGCTCAGAAGTCCAGCTCGCAGGATGCGGTCGAACCGACCGCGATCCTGCGTCCGGCCCCGGCGATCACGATCGCGTTCATGCCGAACGTGACGCCGGCGAGCCGGTCGTCGCGCCGATAGGTCGAGAGCGTGGAGAGCGGCTCGAGGCCGACACTCGCGCTCGCCTGGTCGATCGTCGTGACCAGGCAGCGCGTGCACGGCTTGACCGGCTTCAGCACGACGCCGTCCAGGTCGATCGCCGCGAGCCGGTCCTCGTCGTGCGGGTCGAGGCCGGCGAGGACGAGGTTGGGACGGAACCGGTTCATCTCGACCGCCGGGCTGCCGCGCGCGGCGAGCCGTTCGTTCAGGTGGTCGAGCGACGACTGCCCGATCACGAGCACCGGATACCCGTCGGCGAACCGCACCTGGGCGCCCGAGTCGCCGGCGTAGTCGCGGCTGCTGTAGCGCGGGAGCGCGGGGTCGAAGCGCACGATCCGCACGTCGCTCCCGATCGCCGACGAGAGCCAGTGCGCCGCGTCGTCGCCGGCATCGAAGCCGCGCACCTGCGAATGCCAGACGACGACGTCGCGCGAGGGCGCGTCCGCCGCCAGCGCGAGCGGAGCGAGCCCCTGCGCCGCGAGCACCAGGCCCCCGTTCTCGATGGCCGTGCGCACGAGCGCGAGCCGGGGAAACTCGCGCTGGGTGACGAACCGTCCGTTGCGATCCACCGCCATCCATTCGCGATCGGCGACGCCGCCGGTCGCGAGCCCGGCGATGCGGACGTCGGCGGACTCGACGGCGATGCCCGCCGCACCCTTGAACGGGTAGACGACGATCGAGGTCAGGCGTGCTTCCATGGGGAAAATGCTCGAGCGCTGGTCGGGGTCCGCAAACGATTCGGGCGGCAAGGTCGCCCCGGCCGCCCGCCCGATCCCGCCCTCGCGGGCTCGGGCTACCTGAGCCCCTGCGCGTAGTCGGCGAGCGCCTTCATCTGGGACTCGCTCATCCCGCGCACGACGCCGGCCATGATGCGGCCGTTGACGTCCTTGCCCGCATTGTCCATGCCGCGCTCGCCCGCCTTGAACGCCTTCAGCTGCAAGAGCGTGTAGTCCGACCACTGGCCGCCGAGTCGCGGATAGTTCCTCGGGATGCCCGCGCCGGTCGGCCCGTGGCACGCGCTGCACGCCGGCACGCCGTTCGCCGCGTCGCCGGCGCGCCACAGACGCTGCCCTTCGCGGGCGAGCGATGCGTCCTTCGCTTCCAGCTGCCTGGGCTTCTGACCGGAGAAATAGACGCCGAGCGAGACCATGTCGGCATCGGAAAGCGTCGCCGACATGCCCTGCATGATCGCGTTCTGCCGGATCCCGGTCTTGAAGTGTGCGAGTTGCGTGGTGATATAGTCGGCCGGCATCCCCGCGAGCGAAGGATTCGCGGACGTCGGGCTCGAGCCGTCCGCGCCGTGGCACGCCGCGCACACCTGGGTGACGATCTCTCGAGCCTTCGCAGGATCGGGCTTGGGCGTCGCTTGCGCGTTGGCGAGCGCCGGCAGACCGATCACGGCGGCCAGGAGCAGCGTGCGTTTCATTTCCGGACTCCTCTAGGGGCTTGACGTCGGCGCGCGATCCGGCGGGCTGCGGGCCGGATCGGGCGGGGACTTCACCTTGAATAAGCGCGACATTGTATCCGAGAAGACCGGGCCGGTCGGCACCGACCCCCGGTCGCTGCTGGGCGCCGAGTTCATGATCGCGGCGGCCGCGCTCGACCAGTTGCCGCCGCCGGGGCCGCCCGAAGTCGCGTTCGCGGGGCGGTCGAATGCCGGGAAGTCGAGCGCGATCAACGCGCTGGCCGGACGCAATCGCCTCGCGTTCGCGAGCCGCACCCCCGGGCGCACGCAGCAGATCGTCATGTTCGGGCTGCCGTCGGGCGCGATCGTCGCGGACCTGCCGGGCTACGGCTATGCCGCCGTGCCGAAGGCGGTCAAGCGCGTCTGGCAGGACGTGCTGGCGACCTACGTCGCGACGCGATCCACGCTCGTTGCACTGGTGCTGGTCGTCGATGCCCGGCACGGCCTCAAGCCGCTCGACCTGGCCATGCTCGACGGATTCCTGCCGTCGGGCCGGCCGGTGATGGTGCTGGCGACGAAGTCCGACAAGCTCACGCGGACGGAGTCGGCGCGCGCGGCGGCGGCCATCCGCGGGCAGCTGGCGGAGCGATACCCGGGGCAGGCGCCCCGCGTGAGCGTCGTCCCGTTCTCGGCGACGGCGCGGACGGGCCTCATGGAGGCCGACGCGATCCTCGGGCGGTGGCTCGCTGCGTGACGCGCGGGCGCGAAAGGGCGAAATAGAAAAGGCCCCGCGTCAAGGGGAGTGACGCGGGGCCTTGGAACACCCGCCGCGGCTTGCCGACCGCAGCGGGCACCCGCTCAGGGAGGGAAGCGGGAGACGTTTCCGTCTGTTGATTCTGACCGTTGACCCCGGTCATAGTTCCGCGAAATCGTCGTCGCGATAATCGTCGCAATAACCGCGAGCGGAGAGTGGTCGATGTCCAAATCGTCGCCGGCCCCGACGGTCGTATCGGGATTGAAGCAGGCGCTCGTTCCCCATGCGCCGTTCTCGGGGATGGCGGCAGCCGACGTGGAGCGCGTCGTGCGCGGGTCGAAGATCCGCTACTTCGCTCCCGGCGAGGCGATCCTGACGCCGTCGGACGCCCGACCTGACCACTGCTACGTGATCAAGCAGGGCGTCGTTCGCGGCGAGCGCCCGTCGCCCGACGGCACGTTGCGCGCGGACTGGGAGCTCGGGGCCGGCGAGATGTTTCCGCTCGGCGCGCTGCTGGCGGGGCGCGGAGTGACCAGTCACTATCGTGCGGGCGGCGACGTTTTCTGCCTCGTGTTCCCCGCCGCGGTCTTCGACCAGCTGATCGCCGGCTCCGCGGTGTTCCAGGACTTCTGCACGCGCAGGCTGGCGCACCTGCTCGACCTGTCGCGCGCGAAGATCCAGGCCGAATATGCGGCGACGGTCACGGAACAGCGCGGGTTTTCGACGCCGCTCGGCTCGCTCA
>JAKLIE010000033.1 GCA_022709775.1 Pseudomonadota bacterium | reverse complement strand
GTAGGACGAGAACGTGGTGAGGCCGCCCAGGAAGCCCGTGACGACGAACAGCCGGATCTCGGGCGCGAGGTCGTGGCGTGCCATGAAATAGGCGACCGCGATCCCGACGAGGTAGCCCCCGACGAGGTTCGCCGCGAGCGTGCCGAACGGAAACAGCGGCATGCGCGGGTTGAGCCAGGTCTGGAAGCCCCAGCGCAGCCACGCTCCGAGTGCGGCACCGATGCCGACGGCGGCGAATCCAGCGGTCATGGACCGATTATACGGACCCGGCGCGCGCGCTCACCGCACGTAGCGGTCGACGTACGATGCGCCCAGCCCGACGCCCGCGTAGTGCTTGCGGCACATCTCGATCTTCGTCCACACGTCCTCGTAGCCGACCGTGTCGCCGCGCTCGTCGACGTAGATCATCGCACCGCTGATGTTGAAGAACGTGATCATCTCGGGGCAGTCCCCGGGCACCGTCAGCGTGTGGATCTCGCCCGGCGGCTCGTAGACGAAGCTGCCGGTCTCCGCGACCCAGTCGTGCTCGAGGTAGCGCCAGCGTCCCTTGATCACGTAGCCGACGACGACCATCGGATGGCGGTGGCGCGAGAGCACGCCCGACTTGCGCACGCGCAGCAGATTGCACCAGCCGCCGGACACGGTGTTGAGCAGGAGCGGCCGGAACCAGACGTCCGGCGCCTGCGGAACCCAGACGCGCTCGTCGCCGGGGATCGCGGGCTCGGCGAGCTCGGGAACCATCCCGGCAGGATTGGCGAACTGCGACGGCGTCATTCCACGCCCTTCTTCCATGCGGCGACGAGCGCGTCGATCTCCGCGGACGGATCCTGCGCGCGGGGGAACGTGCGATGCGCGCGCCGGTACCAGTAGCGGGCGTTGGGCAGGTCCCCTTCGATCAGGTGGACGATGCCGTGCGCCCAGCACCCGAACTCGGAGGGGTCGTTCTGCACGACGTCGTGCGCCTTCCGCAGGTTGCCGGTCTTCAGGTGACGGATCGCGGTGTCGAGCGCCATCGCCCCTCCCCGACGAAGTCAGACCACGTGGTAGCCGCCGTCGACCGGCAGCAGCACGCCGGTGATGAACGCGGCCGCCGGCGACGCCAGGAACACCGCCGCCCCGGCGACGTCCGCGGGTTCCGCCCAGCGCCGCATCGGCGTGCGCGCGACGATCGCCGCGCTGCGATCGGCGTCGTCCTGCAGCGCGCGCGTGAGCGGCGTGCGCACCCAGCCGGGCGCGATCGCGTTCACGCGGATGCCGTCGTCCGCATAGGCCGCCGCGAGCGAGCGGGTGAGTTGCGCCACACCGCCCTTCGAGGCCGAATATCCAGGCACGCGGGGCCCCCCGAAGATCGACAGGATGGACGCGACGTTGACGATCGAGCCGCCCGTCGCCGCGAGCTTCGTCCGCGCGTGCGTGCAGCAGCGCATGGTGCCCGTCAGGTTGACCGCGACCGTGTCGGCGAATACCTCGGGATCGTGCTCGGCATCGCGCCGGATCACGCCGGCGCAGTTCACGACCACGTCGAGGCGCGGCAGGTCGGCAAGCAGCCCGCGGATCGCGCGGTCGTCGCGCACGTCGAGCGCGATCGCGTCGCGCAGCCGGAATCCCGGCTGCGATCGCGACGCGTCGACCTCGGCGGCGGTCGCGCCGGTGGCGGTGACGACCGCACCGAGACCCGCGAACGCGTCCGCGACGGCGGCGCCGATGCCGCTCGTGCCGCCCGTCACGAGCACGACGCGACCCGCAAAGAGGTCGTCGCGGAACGCTGCCGCCACGGCGCTCATGCCGGCTGTCGCACGAGCGCGTCGACCTTGCCCGGTCGCGGCAGCGGATCGACCGCGCCGTAGCCGGTCGTCGCGATCGCCGCGGCCGCATTCGCGTAGCGGGCTGCCGACACGGGGTCGTCGCCTGCTGCGAGCCGTGCGGCGAACGCGCCGTCGAAGCAGTCGCCCGCACCCGTCGCGTCGACGGTCGCGACGCGATGCGGCGCGATCGCGACTCGCTCGCGGCCGTCGTCGACCACGCATCCGTCCGCGCCCCGCTTGTAGACGACGCCGCGTGCGCCCGCGCGCCGGCAGGCGTCGATCACCGCGTCGGAGTCGCTGGTGCCGAACGCCCATTCGGCGTCTTCGCGCGATGGCAGGCACCAGTCGCTCTGCGCGATCGTCGCGATCGCGATTGCCCGCGCGCGCGCGCGCGGCCAGAGCTTCGGACGCAGGTTCGGGTCGTAGTAGATCCGCGCGCCGGCCTCGCGCGCGGCGGCGATCGCCGCGAACACGGCGTCGCACGCGGACGTGGAGATGGCCTGGCTGATCCCCGACACGTGCAGCGCGCGCGCCGCGCGGATCACGTCGAGCGGCAGGTTCGACGGGGCGAGCCGGCTGGCAGCGGAGCCCGCGCGCAGGTACGCGAACGCATGTCCGGCGTCCCCGTGCGTGACGAAGTAGACGCCGGTCGGCGCCTCCGGATCGGTCGCGACGCCGTCGAGCGCGACGCCCTCGTCGCTCCACAGTGCGCGGAACCGGCGTCCGAAGGCATCGTCTCCCAGTCGCGTCACGTAGGCGACGCGCGCGCCCAGGCGCGCTGCCGCGATCGCCATGTTGGACGTGTCGCCGCCAAACCCCTGGCGCCACGCGTGCGCGTCCTCGCCGCGCGTCTGGTTGAACTCGACCAGCGGCTCGCCGAGCGCGACGATGTCGTAGCCGGCGGCCATCGACGTCAAGCGCGGTTGAACGTGAAGTCGCGCGACGACGCCACGTCGCCCACCTGCAGGCCGTTGCCTTCGCGGGCGATCCACGAGCGCTCGCCGTGGCTCCAGAAGATGAAGCCGTCCCGCACGTCGCCCCAGTTGATCGTCTGGCCCCACTCGTCGCGCAGCAGCGCACGACCGTTCTGCTGGATGACGAGCTGCACGGTCTGGAACGCTTCCGGATCCCAGGCCTGGAACGACCCGATCGCCCAGGACGGCACGCCCAGCGTGCCGTGCACCGGCGCCGGCGCGGGCGGCGGCGGCGGATAACGCGGCGGCTGCGAGTTGTTGTTGTTGGCGCTGCCGATCGCCGCGCCGATCGCGACCGCGCCGATCACCCCGGCGGCGATCGCGGCATCGTTCCGGCCCGACGACCGGCTGCTGCTGCCGAATTCGAACTCGGCGCGGCAGCCCCGGTCGACCCAGATGCGGTCGCGATCGAAGCCCCAGCTGCGGTTGCGCCGGCACTCGTCGCGCGACAGCTGGCGGACCAGCCGCACCTGGTTGTCGGTGCGAACGCGGCACTGGTTGAAGTTGCGGTTGCGGCTCTCGCAGATGATCCGTCCGCGGCCGGCCTCGACCGGCATCGCCGGCACGATCAGCGCGAAACCGACCAGCGCGCACAGCCCCTTGCGCATCGCATGACCCATTCCGCTTCCCCTCGTCCCTCGTTTGCGACGGGCCGTATCGGGCACGCGCCCGGCTCCGCGATCCGACGTCGGCATGTCGATCCGGCGCCGGGTGCGCGTCACCGGCGCGGCAGCGCGCCGACGCCGCGAGCATACGCCAATGCGGCGTCGCGCACCGCGGCCGCCGGCGTCCCCGGCTTGTACAGGTTCGACCCGGTGCCGAACCCGTCGGCGCCCGCTTCCCAGTACGGCAGCAGGTTGTCCGGCCGCATGCCGCCGACCGCGAAGACGAGCGTCCGCTTCGGCAGCACGGCGCGCCACGCCCTGAGCGCCGCGGGCGGCAGCGCCTCCGCCGGGAACATCTTGAGCGCGTCCGCGCCCGCAGCCAGCGCGGCGAACGCCTCGGTCGGTGTCGCCACGCCAGGCACGCACACGAGTCCCTGCCGCTTCGCCTCGCGGATCACCGCGACGTCGGCGTGCGGCATCACGATCAGCCGTCCGCCCGCCTCGCGCACCCGTGCGACGTCCGACGGATCGATCACGGTGCCCGCACCGACGAGGCAGGTCTTGCCGCAGCGCGCGGCCAGTGCGCGGATGCTGTCGAACGGCTCGGGCGAGTTGAGCGTGACCTCGAGCATGCGGAAGCCCGCGCCGGTGAGCGCGTCGGCGACGCCGGGCACTTCCGGCGGCGAGATGCCGCGGAGCACCGCGACGAGCGGCAGCGGCGCGAGGAAGTCGGCGATCGTCATGTGATCTCCACGGCCACCCGTCCGGCGGCGCAGGCAATGCGGAACAGTCCCGAGGCGGCCGCGTCGGCCGGCCCGGTCGTGGCCCGGATGCCGGCGAGCGCGAACGCACGCAGGTACCGCGCGGCGAGCGCGTCGCTGCCGACGACGAGCACGCGCGAGGCGTCGTCGCCCCAGTCCTCCGCCCGGCGCCGTGCGTCCCGGATCTCGCGCCCGACGAGGATCCCCGACAGCCACTCGGCCACGTCTGCCGGCGCGAGTTCGCCGGCGAGCGCGAGAGTCCGCGCACCGAAGACGTCGTGCAGGAATCCGCCTGCGCCGAGCCCGCGCTCGACGCCCCGGTCGAAGGCGCCGTCGCCCCCCGCGCCAGACGGGCCGCTCGCAAGCCGGCCGAGGATCGTGTGGCAGAGAAGCGCCTCGTGGAGCTCGCCGGTCATGTAGGTCGCGAAGTCGAGCACGACGCCGCGCTCGACGCTCGCCCACTTCGAGTGCGTGCCGGGAAGCACGACGAGCGTTCGCGGCGCGTCGGGGGGAAGCGCACCGAGGATCTGCGTTTCCTCGCCGCGCATCACGTCGGGCACGCCCGCCGCGTCGCGCGTCGAGAGACCGGGCACGATCGCGAGCCCGCCCGCCACCGTCTCGACGAGACCGCGCGAGAGTCCCGCGAGCGACGCCGGACATTCGACGTAGGGGGCCTCGTGCCAGCCTTGCCGGCTGCCGACCATTCCGCATGCGATCCGGGGCACCGCATCGTCGCGCCAGTCGCCCAGCAGTCGAGCCAGCGCGTCGGGATACGAGAGGTCGCCGAGCTGACGGATGCCCAGAGGCTCGACGCGAACCCCGAGCACGCGTCCCGCGCCGTCGAGGCGGTAGGCGCGGGCATGGGTCGTGCCCCAGTCGATGGCGATCAAGGCGGCGGAGCGCATGCGTGGAATGGCGACGGGAAGCGGCTGCGCGTCGTCGTCCGGGAACGCCGGGAACGAAAGAGGCGAATGGTCGGCCGGACGGCCGAAACGGTCAAGCGGTCAGGCCAGTTTGCCTGCGCCCGGCGACCAGCGCGCCGCCGCGTCCTCGTCGGCGTCCCGCGCCTCGACCCACCGGTCGCCGGCGGGCGTGCGCTCCTTCTTCCAGAACGGAGCGCGGGTCTTCAGGTAGTCCATCACGAACCGGCAGGCGTCGAACGCCTCGCCGCGATGCGCGCTCGTCACGGCGACGAGCACGATCGGGTCGGCGGGCGACAGGACGCCGACGCGATGGATCACCAGCACGCCGCGGACGTCGAAGCGCGCGCGCGCCTCGTCGACGATCGCCTCGAGTGCCTTCTCGGTCATCCCGGGATAGTGCTCGAGCTCGAGCGTCGCGACCCTGTCGCCGTCGTTGACGTCGCGCACGGTCCCGACGAACGAGACGATGGCGCCGACCTCGAGATCGCCGGCGCGCAGCGCATCGGCTTCCGCCTGCGCATCGAACGGCTCGGCCTGGATGCGGACGGTCATCGCGTCAGCCGCCCGTCACGGGCGGGAAGAACGCGACCTCGTCGCCCGGTGCGACCGGCGTCTCCGCCGTGGCCAGCTCGTGGTTGACCGCCGCGCGCACGGCGCGCTCCGGCGCGAGCTCGGTCGCCCAGGCCCCGCCGCGCACGCGCAGCGCCTCGCGGATCTGGCCGACGGTCGTCGGCCCGTCGACTGCGTAGCGCTCGTGCGACGCCCCGAACGCCTCGCGCAGGCGCGCAAGGTAGACGAGCTTGACGATCGATGTCTGGAGTTCGGGAGCGCCGCGCATGACGCGTAACGATATCAGAGCGGACGGGTCCCGGCCGCCGGTCGCGACGCCCGGCGCCTCGAACCGGGCCGGATTGCCGCGGCGGCGCCCCCGGGAGGACAGGTTCGCGAAGGCGCTTCCGCGGGGCCCGTCGACGCTGCCGGCGCACTCGCGCGGGCGGAGCGAAAAGTCCCTAGAACCGGAGCTGCACGCCCAGGCGCAACTGGTCGCCTTCCGGCAACGTGCCGTTGAAGCTGTCGAACGCGAAGCGTCCGAAGCGCGTGTATTCGAGATTCACGCCCAGGACGCGATTGACGTCGTAACGCAGGCCGAGCCCGTAGTTCACGCCGTCGTGGTAGCCGCGCACGTCGCCAGCGAGCAGGCTCGCCGCCGCCCCGGATGGGGATTCGGTCTGCGCGTAGCCGACACGGCCGTAGAGCGCGAAGCTGCTCAGGACCTTGTAGCTTCCGACCACGTCGACGTTCCACACGCCACGAAGGCCCCGGTCCTCGCGGCTCCCCAGCAGCAGCCCCACCCCTCCGGGGCTTCCGGCCCCGAACGGCTTGAGCGCGTAGCTCTCGGTCTTCGCGAACGCGGCCTCGACCGCGACGTCGTTGCGCCAGCGATAGCCGCCGAACACCTGCTGCCGGGACGTCGGCTCCACCGGCGCGGCAGCGACCAGCGAGGGCGTCGCGAGTTGCCCGAACGAGACGCCCGCACCCCGCTCCTTGAGCGAGATGCCGCCGTAGAACCCTTCCCTCGTCTGGGCGTCGGCCGGCGCGACCATTCCCGCGGCAAGGGCTCCCGCGAGGATGAACACGCCAATGCTTTGAAATGTCATGATTTTCTGGCTCGGGCGCCCGCGTCCGGCGACCATGCCGTCCGCCTGCCGTGGCCATTGGTCCGTTCCGGAGGGCACGAGTTCACGCTACGCCCTGCGCGCAGGGCCCGTCAATCGTCCGGGCGGGCCTCGCGTGCATTCGCCACGACGAACGTTGCGATCGTGTCGCAGTCGTCGAGCCGGAAGACCGGCCGGCTCCCCGCCGACGGCCCGGGGTGCGCGTCCGAGGCGATCGCGACGATATGGGGGTCGTGCGGATGCAGCCACGGCTTGCCGATCGCCGCCCGGTGGATCTCGAGCTTCGGCAGGCGCGAGCGCTTGTACCCCTCGATCAGCACGAGGTCGCAGGGCGAGAGTCGCTCGAGCGTCCCCGCCAGCGTCAGCTCGGGCGCCCCGCGAAGCTCGTGCACCAGCGCCCAGCGGCGCGACGAGGTCACCAGCACCTCGGTGCAGCCCGCGTCGCGGTGACGGAAGCTGTCCTTGCCGGGATAGTCGATGTCGAACGCGTGATGGGCGTGCTTGACGAGCGAGACCGAGAGTCCGCGGGCGACCAGTTGCGGGATCAGCTGCTCGATCAGCGTGGTCTTGCCGCTTCCCGACCAGCCGGCGAAGCCGAAGACGCGCGGCGGCACGTCAGCCCCGCCGACGCCGCGCCTCGCGCGGGGCGACGATCCCGGGGGCCATTCCGTTGAACGTCATCGGCCCAGGACCGCGATCGCGATCGTGCCGATCCCGAGCGCGAGGTTGAGGCCCACGAGCCTGCGAATGATCGCCATTGCCGGCGCCGCCGCCTCCCACCGGGCGTCCGCGACCGCCGACTTGAGCCGGCGAAAGGGGCCGATCACGATGTACGCGTACACGAGCGCCATCGCGAGCCCGATGGCCGTCATGGCGTGGATCGAGGCTCCGATCGCGCGGAACCCGCCCATCGCCTCGGACAGCCACACGCCGCTCGCCAGGATCGCCAGGACGGCGACGCCGACCCAGGCGAAGAACCGCGAGAGGGTGGCAGCGAGCAGCGGCAGCCGGACCGGCGGCGGCAGCGCCTGCGCGGCGGGCCGGAGCGCGAAATGCGCGAAGAACATGCCGCCGATCCATACGACGACGCCCATCAGATGAAGCCAGCGCGCGATCTGCATCGGGGGAACGTTCCGGGAAAGCTCTCATTCTAACGGGCGGCAGGTCCGGCTGGCCCGCGCGCGGTGGTCGCGCTAAGCTCTTCGTCGTCCGGAGCGGGCCCCCGGCACGACGGCCCGGACGACGCGATGAGCAAATCCATGACCCTCCCTCCCGACCGCGAGGTCACCGGAACGATCGAGCGCGTGATCGCCGACGTGCCGGCGCCCCGCTCGCACCCGGTCCCGCACCCCGAGGTCGAGGCGGAGGAGCTCGCGCGAAAGGCGGCGCAGCGCGCTGCGATCGTATCCGGCTCGCTCGCGCTGCCGCCCGGGCCGCTCGGCATGCTCACCGTCCTGCCGGACATCTACGTGATCTGGCGCATCCAGCGGCAGATGGTCGCCGACATCTTCGGGCTCTACGGCCGCACCGCCGAGCTCACGCGCACGCACATGCTCTATTGCCTGTTCCGCCACGCCGCGAGCCAGGTGCTGCGCGACGTCGCGGTGCGCGCGGGCCAGCGCGTCGTGCTGCAGCAGCTGTCGGGAAGCGCGCTCAAGGGCGCGCTCGCGCGCGTCGGTGCCTCGGTGACGCAGCGGCTCGCCGGCACCGCTGCCTCGCGCTGGGTGCCGCTGGCCGGCGCGGCCGCGGTAGCGAGCTACGCGTACTGGGACACGCTCCAGGTCGCGAAGACCGCGCGACGACTGCTCGCGGGGCCCGGGGACGATCCGCCGCCGCCACCCGACGGGGGATGAGCACATGTGCGGCCGCTACGAGCTGCACGCGAACACCGCCGCGATCGCACTCGCATTCGGGCTCGCGTCGCCGCCGTCGCTCGAGCCGCGCTACAACATCGCGCCGATGCAGCTCGTGCCGGTCGTGCGAGTGAACGCACACGGCGCGCGCGAGCTCGTGCACGTCCGCTGGGGCCTCGTCCCGCGCTGGGCGAAGGACCCGTCGATCGGCGCGCGCATGATCAACGCGCGCGGCGAGACGGTGAAGGACAAGCCGGCGTTCCGCACCGCCTACCGCCGACACCGCGTGCTGCTGCCCGCGAGCGGATTCTACGAATGGATGGCGCGCGCGGGCGGCAAGCAGCCGATGCACATCGCGATGAAGGACGGCGCGCCGTTCGCGTTCGCGGGACTCGCCGAGCGCTGGCTGCCCGCCGACGGCGAGCCGCTCGACACCTGCACGATCCTGACGACCGGCGCGAACGCGCTGCTCGCGCCAGTGCACGACCGCATGCCGGTGATCGTCGCGCCCGGCGACTACGCCCGCTGGCTCGATCCCGCCGAGGCCGATCCGTCCGACCTGATCGGACCGTATCCTCCGGGAGCGATGCGTTGCGAGCCGGTCTCGACGCGCGTGAACGCCGTGCGCCACGACGATCCGTCGCTGATCGAGCCGGTCCCGGTCGCCGACGCCCCCGCTCCGCCTGCCGCTCCGCCTGCCGCTCCGCCGCCGGCGGAGTCCGTCTCCGCGCGAAAGCCGCCGAAGCAATCCGCGCTCTTCTGACGCGACCGGGCTACTGCGGCCCGCAGAACGTCACGACGTTCGGGCCGCTGCCTTCCGCGATGTAGCCCTTCGCGACCATCGCGTCGCGGACCGCGATGTCCGCCGTGTACCGGTGATTGGTGTCGGCGCGGTGGTTCCACGCCCGATAGATCGGGCGGGCTCCCGCAGGGCACACGCCCGATATCGGGTTGGGCACCGCGAGGTGCATCACGGCGGTCGACT
>JAKLIE010000329.1 GCA_022709775.1 Pseudomonadota bacterium | reverse complement strand
AGTTACACGGCGACGACGATCGGCTTCGGCGAGATCCCGTACGCGTTCTCCGACGCGCAGCGCATGTGGGTCACGTTCTCGATCTACCTGACGGTGATCGGCTGGGCGTATGCGATCGGCACGATGCTGGCGATGCTGCAGGATCGCAGCTTCCGGCAGGCGCTCGCCGTCCGCCGCTTCGCTTCGCGCGTGCGCGCGCTGAAGGAGCCGTTCGTGCTCGTGGCGGGCTGCGGCCGCGCCGGCCGGAGGCTCGCGCGGTCGCTCGACGCGATCGGCCGCCGGTTCGTCGTCGTCGACGTCGCGCAGGACCGCATCGACGAGCTCGCGCTCGAGCCCTTCCGCGTCGACGCCCCGGCGCTCGCGATCGACGCGCGCAATCCGGATCACCTGATGCTGGCGGGATTGGGGAGCGCGGCATGCGCGACGGTCGTCGCGCTGACCGGCGACGACGAGGCCAACCTCGCGGTGACCATGGCCGCGGCCCTCGAGCGACCCGGCCTGCCGGTGATCGCGCGCGCCGAGTCGCCGGTGGTGGCGGGGCGCATGCGCGCGTTCGGGGTACCCGTCGTCGTCAACCCGTTCGACCTGTACGGCGACTACCTCCGCATCGCGCTGCGCGCCCCGTCCTCGCTGCAGCTGATCGAGTGGATCTCGGCGGATCCGCAGGCATCCCGTCCTCCGCTTCGCACCCCGCCGCGCGGGCGCTGGATCGTCTGCGGCTACGGCCGATTCGGTGCCGAGGTCGCGGCGGACCTCCGGGCCGAGGGGCTCGAGGTGACCGTGATCGAGGCGGCCGAAGCGACTGCCGACGACCCGGCCATCATCACCGGTTCGGTGACGGAGTCCGACGTGCTGGCCAGCGCGCGGCCGCAGGACGCGGTGGCGCTCGTCGCGGCGACCGACAACGACACGACGAACCTGTCGGTGATCGCCGAGGCGCGCAAGCTCAATCCGGCGCTCTACGTCGTCGCGCGCCAGAACCAGCCGCCGAACGCGCCGCTGTTCCGCGCGGTCCGCGTCGACTTCGCGATGATCGCGTCGCAGATCCTCGTGCACGAGATCCTTCCGATCATCACCGCGCCGCTGCTGGCGCGCTTCCTTGCCGCCGTCCCGGGCGAAGGCGACGCGTGGGCCGCGGCGCTCGTCTCCCGCCTGGAGGAGCTCTGCGGCGAACGCGTGCCGTCGCGGTGGCTGGTGCGGCTGGATGCCGAAGACGCGCCTGCGCTCCTCCGGTGGTTCGCGGCGAAGCGGACCCTCACGATCGGGGAACTGCTGCGCGAACGCGAGGAGGGCGGCAAAGCGATCCCTGCGGTGCCGCTCATGCTCGTTCGCGGCGAGGAGACGGTGCTCGCGCCGGGCGACGAAGTCGCGCTCGCGCCGGGCGACGAGATCGTATTCGCCGGCCGGTCCTCCGGGCGCCGCGCGCTTGCGCAGCTGTGCCATTCCGACGGGGTGCGCGACTGGGTGCTGCTCGGGCGCGACGTGCCGTCGAGCTGGGTCTGGCGCCGGTTCGCGGGCACGAGCGGCTGAGCGGCACTCGAGCCGGATCGGTCGACGGCCGGAGCGCGGCTCCCCATCGAACGTCGCTGCCGGGAGTCCGGATCCCCCACGCCCCCATGGCCCTCAAGGCGACTGTCTTCAAGGCGGACCTCTCGGTCGCCGACATCGACCGCGGGTACTACCGCGACCATGCGCTGACGCTCGCGCGCCATCCGTCGGAGACGGACGAGCGCATGATGGTGCGGCTGCTGGCGTTCGCGCTTCATGCGGACGATGCGCTGGCCTTCGGCCGCGGTCTTTCCGCCGAAGACGAGGCCGACCTCGTGCGCCGCGACCTGACCGGCGCGATCGAGCTGTGGATCGACGTCGGCCTGCCCGACGAACGCGACGTGCGCAAGGCATGCGGCCGTGCACGCGAAGTGCACGTCTACGCGTACGGCGGCCGCGCGTGCGCGCTCTGGTGGGAAAAGGCGGGTTCCACCCTCGCGCGGCAGCCGTCGCTCGCGGTGCACGAGGTGCCGCAGGATGCGAGTCGCGCGCTCGCCGGGCTGGCGGCGCGCACGATGAAGCTCCAGTGCACGATCCAGGACGGCCACGTGTTCGTCTCCGACGGCGAGCGCACGGTGTCGGTCGAGCTCCGGACGCTCAAGGCCCCGGGCGCCGAATGAAGGCGCGTGCCCGGGGTCGATCGGCGTGGCCGATCGTCCCGATCGGAAACGCGATTGGAACCCGGGCCGGCGAGCTCCCGGGGTGACGACAGGGCGACGCCGCGATCGAAGTACGCGTCGTGGACGCCGGTGCCGACGAGCGGTTCGGTGCGGATCCGGGTCCTGGTCGGCGATGCGGTGCGGTCGAGGTTCTCCGGCCGGCCCTGGAGTGGATGGAACACGCGGTCGCAGACGTGGTCCGGCCTCGCGGTGACGTCGTCCCTCGCAAAGCTCCGGATCGGGCCGTCGTGGGTGGCGGCGAGGGTGCAGGCGCCGGGTTCCGGGATCACGCCGGAAACCGTCCTGCATCCCGGATCGTCCGTCAGAACGACGTTGAACCATCGTCACTTCGCGCTGCCGGCGCGTCCGTGGGGGCTGCCCGCTGCGCGCGGGGCGCGGGCACGGCTCGTGCATGTGCTCCACGTTCATCCATTCCCCTCGATCCGGACCATGACCCGCCGCTTCCCGACACCAGCGTTGGCCCTTCTCGTCGCCCTGGTCCTTCCCCTGGTCGCCGGATGCGGCAAGAATCCGGAGGCCGTCACGGTCAAGCTCGAGAACGCCAAGCTCGTCATCGCCAACGATTCGGGCTCGGACGTCTACTATTTCCTGACCGGCTATCCGGGCGTGGCGTGGATCCCGGCGAGCCTGCCCAACATCCGGATCAGGCCGGGGGCGAAGATCACGCGCGCCATCGACGCGGACGATGCGGACCTGCGCAAGGACGGGTTCGTCGTCAACTGGTGGCACGAGGGCGAGAAGTACGAGAAGACGGACATCCGCGGCGCGGACCGCGTGCGAAAGGTGCGCATCACGCCGGAGCAGCTTGCCGCCTCGCTGCCGCCGCTCCCGGACCCGGCCGCCGTCAAGGCGGCCGCCGGGGAACTGCTCGAGGCGTGCAAGGAGCGCGTGCTGCTGGAGGCGTGGGCGTCCAGGCGGGCACGTGGCACCGAGCCGTCGGAAACGCCACCCCCCTTCGGCAACGAGCCCGTGCCGTCGGGATGCCGGGACATCCTGCGCGACTGCACGATGCTCAAGACCTGCGACGCCAACCTCGTCGCGCAGCGGGATGCGCGCGATGCGGCGCGCGCGAAGATCGGCTTCCAGCCGGCCGATTACGTGAAGAACGCCCCCGTCGTGGATCCCGACGCGACCGCTCCGGGCGCGCGATCCGCGTCGGCGTCCCTTCCGGGCGAGGTCCCGGTCACCCAGCAGCTT
>JAKLIE010000328.1 GCA_022709775.1 Pseudomonadota bacterium | reverse complement strand
CACGGTCGCCGACTCGGTGGCCGCCCCGATCGAGGCGCAGATCAACGGCGTCGACAACATGCTCTACATGACGTCGACGTCGAATTCGAACGGCCAGCTGCAGCTCACCGTCTACTTCTCGCTCGACGCCGATCCCGACATCTCGCAGGTGCAGGTCCAGAACCGCGTGAACCTCGCGCTGCCGCAGCTGCCCTCGGCCGTGACCCAGCTGGGCGTGTCGGTGCAGAAGCGCTCGTCGTCGATCATGATGCTGGTCGCCGTCTTCGCGAAAGGCGAGCGCTACTCGCCCGACTACATCGCGAACTACGCGAACGTCTACGTGCTCGACGCGCTGAAGCGCGTGGAGGGCGCCGGGCAGGCGCAGATCATGGGCGTGCCCGACCAGGCGATGCGGATCTGGATGAATCCCGACCGCATGGCGTCGCTCGGCATCACGACGAGCGACATCGCGAACGCGGTGAACTCGCAGAACCAGCTGTTCGGCGCGGGCCAGATCGGCCAGTGGCCCGCGCCTGGACCCGTCGAGCTCACGTTCCCGGTCGTCACGCAGCCGCCGTTCACCGCGCCGCGCCAGTACGAGGGGATGATCCTCCGCGCGAGCCAGGACGGGAGCGCGATCGTGCGCCTGGGCGACGTCGCCCGGGCCGAGGTGGGGCTGCGCCAGTACATCGTCGAGAGCAAGCTCAACGGCGTGCCCGCGACGTTCATCGCGGTCTACCAGCAGCCCGGCACGAACGGGCTCACGGTGTCGAAAGCGGTCCGCGACGCGCTCGCGGGGATGAAGGCGCAGTTTCCGGAAGGGCTCGATTACGTCGTCGCGCTCGACACCAACGACTTCGTCCGCCTGTCGATCGAGGAGGTCATCAAGACGCTCTTCGAGGCGGTCGCGCTCGTCGTGCTGGTCGTCTACCTGTTCCTGCAGAGCTTCCGCACGACGCTCATCTGCACGGTCGCGATCGCCGTGGCGCTGGTCGCGACGTTCGCGGGGCTGCTCGCGTTCGGGTTCTCGATCAACCTGCTCACGCTGTTCGGCCTGATCCTCGCGATCGGGATGGTCGTCGACGACGCGATCGTCGTCGTCGAGAACGTCGAGCGCAACATGGCGCAGCATCACCTGCCGCCGAAGGAGGCGACGATCCGGTCGATGGACGAGATCGCGAGCTCGCTCGTCGCCGTCGTCCTGGTGATGGTTTCGGTGTTCGTGCCCGCCGCGTTCCTGCCCGGCACGACCGGCCAGCTCTACAAGCAGTTCGCGATCACGATCGCGATCTCCGTCACGGTCTCGGGCTTCGTCGCCCTGACGCTCACGCCCGCGATGTGCGCGCTGCTGCTCCGGCACAACCCGCCGCCGCAGCGGGGCTTCTTCGCGTGGTTCAACCGCCAGGTCGACGCGGTGACGCGCGGGTTCGGCCACGCGGTCGAGTTCGTGATCCGGCGCATGGCGGTCGCCTTCGCGCTGCTCGCGTTCTTCCTCTACGCGATCTGGCACCTGTTCCACACGCTGCCGACGAGCTTCGTGCCCAACGAGGACCAGGGCTACGTGATGGCCGCGATCATCCTGCCGCAGGCGTCGAGCCTCGACCGCACTCAGGTCGTGGCCGAGAAGGTCGACGCGATCTTCGACCGGCTGCCGGGCGTCGCGAACCGTTCGATGATCACCGGATACAGCCTGCTCGACTCCGGCTTCAAGCCCAACGCCGGCACGTTCTTCGTGACGCTCAAGGACTTCAAGGAGCGCTACGCGTCGATCGCCACGGCGAAGGAGCAGAACCCGCGGGCGATCCTGGTCTCGATGTACGAGCAGGCGCTCGGGATCGACGGCGCGCTGGTGTTCCCGGTCGCGCCGCCGCCGATCCCCGGCATCGGAACGCAGGGCGGCTTCGAGTTCTGGATCCAGGATACCGGCGCGGGCGACCCCGAGCGGCTCTACGAGGTCGCGCAGGCGTTCCTCGCGAAGGCACGCAAGCGCCCGGAGCTCCTGGGCCTGAACTCGACGTTCCAGGCGTCGACACAGCAGCTCCGCGCGATCGTCGACCGCGACAAGGCGGTGCTGCTCGGCGTTCCGGTGCAGGACGTCTACAGCGCGATCCAGGCGCAGTTCGGCTCGCTGACCGCGAGCCAGTTCAACCAGTTCAGCCGCGTCTGGTGGGTGATCCTGCAGTCCGACGCTCCGTACCGGCAGCACCCGGGCGACCTCACGCGGCTCTACACGCGCTCGAACCAGGGTCAGATGGTGCCGCTCTCGTCCGTCGTGAAGGCCGAGTGGGTCGCGGGGCCGGACCTCGTTCCGCGCTTCAACGGGTTCCCTGCCGCGAAGGTCACCGGGAGCCCCGCCGGCGGATTCAGTTCGGGCCAGGCGCTCGCGGCCATGGAGGAAGTCGCCGCCGAGGCGCTGCCGCAAGGCTACCGGTTCGCGTGGTCCGGGCTCGCGTTCGAGGAGAAGAAGTCGGGCGGCACGTCGAGCCTCGCGTTCCTGTTCGGCTTCGTCATCGTGTTCCTCGTGCTCGCCGCGCAATACGAGTCGTGGACGCTGCCGGGCGCCGTGATGACCGCGGTCCCGTTCGGCATCCTGGGGGCGCTCCTTTTCAACTGGATCCGCGGGCTCGAGAACGACGTCTACTTCCAGATCGGCCTGCTGGTGCTGATAGGCCTCGGCGCGAAGAACGCGGTGCTTCGCGTCTCCGCCGCCGTCGAGTTCCGCGAGCAGGGCCATTCGATCATGGAGGCCACGCGGCTCGCGGGCGAGCAGCGGTTGCGGCCGATCATCATGACCTCGCTCGCGTTCGCGCTCGGCGTGCTGCCGCTCGCGATCGCGGTCGGCGCGGGAGCCAACGCGCGCCACTCGATCGGCACCGGCATCATCGGCGGCATGATCGGCGAGACGACGCTCGCGATGCTCTACGTACCGCTGTTCTTCTACCTGTTCGACCGCCTGAAGGAGGGCAGGAAGGGCGCGGCGGCTTCGACGGCCGGCGCGAAGCCGGCGGCGGACGACGCGTCGCGCGAGGGCCATTGAGATGCGCGCTCGCGCGCTCGCCCTCGCCTGCTCCGCGCTGGTCGCCGGCTGCATGGTCGGCCCCGACTACACGCGGCCCGCCGTCGACGCGCCGGCCGCGTTCCGCTACGCGCCGAAAGAGCAGGCCGACACTGCGAACCTCGCGTGGTGGAAGCAGTTCGGCGATCCCGTCCTCGACGCGCTGATCGACGAGGCGCTCGCGAACAACCGCAACGTGCGGATCGCGGTCGCCAACGTCGAACAGGCCGCGGCGGTATTCACGCAGGCGCGGTCGCCGCTGTTCCCGCAGCTGGGCTACGGGGCCTCCGCCACGAGGGCGCGCTCCTCGGAGGCGGGCCGCGACCCCGCCGTCGCCCGGCTGATCACGAATCCGCAGACGGCGTACGAAGCGGCGCTGTCGGTCACCTGGGA
>JAKLIE010000327.1 GCA_022709775.1 Pseudomonadota bacterium | reverse complement strand
AGGAGCCGGACGCGCCGGCGAAGGCCGCGCCGCCCCCCGAGCCGCCGCGCCCCGCGCTGGCCGACCGCCTCGCCGACAACGCCGGCGCCGCGCTCGGATTCGCCGGGCAGATCGCGATCGCGGGCCTGATCGCGGGCCTGATGCTCGCGGCGGGCGACGCGTTCCGGCGCAAGCTCGTGCGCATCGCGGGACCGTCGCTCACGCGGCGCCGGATCACCGTCGGCATCCTCGACGAGATCGACACGCAGGTGCAGCGGCAGCTGCTGATTCTCGTGGGCGGCAACCTGCTGATCGCGCTCGCCGCGTGGCCGGCGTTCGCGTTCGCCGGCCTCACGCGCCCCGCGCTGTGGGCCGCCGCGGTCGGACTGCTGCACCTCGTGCCCTACGCGGGCACGCCGATCGCGATCGTCGCGATCGGCACCGTCGCGCTCGTCCAGACCGGCTCGCTCGCGAGCGCCGCCGGCTTCGCGGCGCTGACCGCGGCGATAGCCGTCGGCATCGGCTTCGCGCTGATGAGCTGGATGCAGGGGCGCGCCGCGCGCATGAACGCGGTCGCGACGTTCGTCGCGCTGCTGTTCTTCGCGTGGCTCTGGGGGCCGTGGGGACTCGTGCTCGGCGCGCCGCTGATGGCGGTCGTCAAGGTGTGCGCCGACCGGATCGAGCGGCTGAAGCCGCTCGGCGAGCTGATCGGGGAATAGCGGGTGCGCGCGACGCGCGTGGTCAGCCCTGCGCGAGCGGCAGGTGCACGTCGATGATCGTGCCCTTGCCCGGCGTCCCGTGGATCGAGAACTCGCCGTGCAGCGCGCGCACCCGCTGCCGCATGCCCGCGATCCCGTGCGACAGGCGGTTCGCGAGCGCCGTGTCGGGCAGCCCGACGCCGTCGTCGCGGAACGTGAGCGACACGCCGCCCGCGGAGCGCACGAGGTCGACCGCGACGTTCTTCGCCTTCGCGTACTTGACGACGTTGGTCAGCGCCTCCTGCACGATCCGGAAGAGCGCGATCGAGACGTCCGGCGGCAGCGGCTCGCCGCGGTCGTCGAGGTTCAGCGCGGAGACGAGGCCCGCGCGCTCGCAGGTGCCGCGCACGAGCCACTCGAGCGCGGCCGCGATGCCGAGGTTGTCGAGCAGCGTCGGGCGCAGGTCCTCGGTGATGCGGCGCGTCACCGCGATGCCGTCGTCGATCGACTTCGACGCGCGCGCGAGACGCGTGGCCGTCTCGGCATCGGACGCGGCGACCTTCTTCGCGGCGGATGCGACGTCCATCTTGGCGGTGACGAGGATCCCGCCCATCTCGTCGTGCAGGTCGCGCGCGATCCTCGCCTTCTCCTCCTCGCGCACCGTCTGCAGGTAGTTCGAGAGCTCGGACAGCTCGGCCGTGCGATCCTCGACGACGCCTTCCAGCCGCGCCTGCTCGTCCGCGAGTCGAAGCCGCTCGGCCTCGCGGCGCAGCGTCTCGCGGCGGACCAGCATCCAGACGACGAGCAGCAGCACGATCGTGAACGCGGTCATCGCCTGCAGGCCGATGCGGATCACCGACAGGTCGCGCGACCAGCGGCTCGCGCCCTCGCTCCACAGGTCGCGCTGCTGCGTCACCATCACGGCGACCTGCGCGCGGATCTCGTCCATCGTGCGTCGCCCGATGCCGGTGTTCATGAGCTCGAGCGCGACGTCGCGCCCGCTGCGGTCGTAGAGCGCGAGCGTCGCCTCCATCTCGGCGAGCCGCTTGCCGATGAGCACGTTGAGCCGCGTCGCCGAATCCTGCAGCTCCGGCGTGCCGATCGTGCGCGCGAGCTCGCGCAGGCGCGTCCCCGTCTGCTCGATCTTCGGCAGCGCGTCGCGGTACGGCACCAGGTACTCCTCGCGGCCGGTGAGCAGGAAGCCGCGCTGCCCCGTCTCGGCGTCGACGACGAGCGACTGCGTCTCGTAGAGCGCCGACTGCAGCTCGAGCGCGCCGGCGACGCGCTGCGCGGCGCTCTCGAGGCGCTGGTAGCCCAGCTCGGCGAAGATGAGCAGCACGATCGCGCCGGCGATTCCCGCCAGCAGCGGGACGACGATCAGGCGCGGGGCGCGAGGGAGCGCGGTGTCGGCCATGCCGGGACTATACCGCGCGACGCCACCGCCCCCGGATGCGCGCGCGACAGGCGGTCATCGCACCGGCCCGGCGCGAAGAGCCGCCCGCGCGGCGGGATCACGAGTGCGGCGTGCGAATCAGCTTGCCGGTGTCGAACCCGAGCGCGCGCGCCTTCGCGACGAGGCGCTCGTAGATGCCGGCGTCGAGGGCCGGCTTGCGGGCGATGATCCACAGCGCGTCGCGCGACGGCGAGCCGACGAGCGCATGGGTGTAGTCGGGCGCGAGGTCGAGGATCCAGTAGTCCGACCACGCGAGCGGCAGCCACGCGACGGCGAGCGGCAGGAAGCGGATCTCGAGCTTGGCGTTCGTCGCGGGGTCCTGCACGCGCGCCACGCCGCCGTCGATCTCCTCCGAGCCGTCCGACCGGCGGCAACGCGTCACGACGTCGAGCGTGCGCGTGCCCTTCGGGCTGAACGTCGTCGTGACGTCGCGGGCGCATTCGCCCTGCATCCGGTTGGGGAGCCGCCCGTGCTCGTACCAGACGCCCACGTAGCGGGCGAGGTCGACCCGGTCGACGGTGGAAAGCGCTTCCTCGGCGCGGGCGGGCGGGGCGGCGAGCGCGACGAAGATCGCGGCGGCGATGCCCGCGGCGACCGAGGCGGGCGAACGGCAGGTGCGGCGGTTGCGCATGGCGGAACCTCCTCCCCGGGGGTTGCAAACCTGCGGCACCGTCCC
Organism: Pseudomonadota bacterium; assembly: GCA_022709775.1. The sequence goes on along the minus strand of JAKLIE010000327.1, from coordinate 622 downwards.
CATGTCGGAAACGTGGCCATCGCAGGGCAGCCGAGGCTGTCGATGGTGCGATGCTACAATGAACTCTCTGACGCTGCGGCACGGAAGAAGTGCCGCCGACGCGTCCGCCGAATTCCCGGGGGTGACCTGGTCTCGACGGGGGTATCGAAGCAGCGCGGGGCATGCCGAGGCGTTCGTCCTCGTAAAAAACGGGCAATCGCAAATCTAACTGCGAACGACGAAACGTACGCTCTGGCGGCTTAACCCCGCCGGACCTCGCTCCGGGCAGCGTCCGGCCCGGGCGGTGAGCAGGTAACTGCAAGCCGCAGCGGGGACATTCAGGACGATCGCGCCCGGCCGGGTCACTTGGTCGAGGCGCTAAATCAAGGTGACTGGTTTCCGGGCAGCCTGTCGGTCGGCGGCTCGGGGGCGAGATCAAACGATCCGACTAAGCATGTAGTCCCGACTGTGTAGGGCTTCCGGACGGCGGTTCGATTCCGCCCACCTCCACCATTTACCCAAAGCCCAACCCTTTCCGGTTGGGCTTTTTCTTGCCCGTTGCCGCTATGTTGGTTCGGGACCGCGCGCCTGCTTCCGGAGCGTCGAGCGCCGCGCCACGGCAAGAAAAGGGACGGCATTCAGG
>JAKLIE010000326.1 GCA_022709775.1 Pseudomonadota bacterium | reverse complement strand
CTCGAACAGCGCCGACTGCACCTCCATGCCCCTGCCGGTGATGCCTCGCTGGATCAGCGCACCGAGCGCGCCGAGCGCACCGAACAGCCCGCCCATGATGTCGTTGACGCTGGAGCCCACGCGAAGCGGGTCGCCGGGACGACCCGTCATGTAGGCGAGCCCGCCCATCATCTGGACGACCTCGTCGAGCGCGGTGCGGTTCTCGTAGGGGCCGGGCAGGAAGCCCTTGTGGCTCACGTAGATGACGCGCGGGTTCGCCTGCGAGAGCGTCGCGTAGTCGAGGCCGTACTTGCCCATCGTGCCGGGCTTGAAGTTCTCCGCGACGATGTCCGCCGAGGCGGCGAGCCGGCGCGCGGCCTCGGCGCCCTGCGCGCTGTGCAGGTCGATCGCGACGCTCTTCTTGTTGCGGTTGAACATCGGGAAGAAGCCCGATCCCGCGCCGAGGAGGCGGCGGGTCCGGTCGCCGTCGATCGGCTCGACCTTGATCACCTCGGCGCCCATGTCGGCCAGCACCATTCCGCAGGTCGGTCCCATCACCATGTGAGTGAACTCGACGGCTCGGATGCCGGCGAGCGGCTGGGGCGCGTGGCCCTCCGCAGCCGCGTTCATGCGCTCGCCGGGGCCGTCGCCGGACGCATCGTCTTCGGGAGCCCCGCACGCCACAGCGTTCCGTGCAGTTCCTCCCCGTCGAGCCAGGATGCGACCTTCGCGCGCAGCGCGACGAGCCGGTCGAAATCCTGCCCGGTCGGCACGCCCATGCTGGCGAACAGGTAGGCGAGGTCCTCGGTCGCGACGTTGCCGCTCGCGCCCGGCGCGTGCGGGCAGCCGCCGATGCCGGCGAGGCACGCATCGAAGCGCGTCGCGCCCGCCTGCCACGCCGCGTAGACGTTGGCCATGCCCAGGCCGCGAGTGTCGTGGAAGTGGCCGCAGGTGAGCCGGTCGCCGGCGATCGCGAACGATCGGTCGAAGAGCTCGCGCACGGCCTGCGGGTCCGCGTAGCCGACCGTGTCGGCGAGCCCCACGCGGTCGACGCCGGCATCGAGCGTCGCGCGCATCAGGCGAAGCACCTCGTCGGGCTCGACGCGCCCCTGGATCGTGCAACCGAACGCCGTGCTGATCCCCACCTCGACGAGGCAGGACGAGCCGGCCGCGTCGCGCGCCGCGCGGATGCGGGCGATCTCGACCACGACGTCGTCTGGCGCCTTGCGGAGATTCGCGAGGCTGTGGGCCCGGCTGGCCGACAGCGGCACGAGCATCGCGTCGGCGCCCGCGGCGATCGCCCGCTCGGCGCCCTTCAGGTTCGGCACGAGCACCGACACGACGAGCCCGGGCAGCGCCTTCGCGGACGCGACGACTTCGGCGGTGTCGGCGAGTTGCGGCAACAGGTGCGCGGGCACGAACGACCCGACCTCGATCTCGCTCTGGCCTGCCGCGTACGCGTCGCGGATCCATTCGAGCTTGCGGACGGTCGGCAGGACCCGCGCGAGGCTCTGGAGGCCATCGCGCAGGCCCACCTCGCGGATGACGACGGGGCGCATGGGCGGGCGGTACGAAGCGGGACTTCCATCGTAGCCGTTCCGCCGCGCATAATCGACGGTATTTTGGAAGCTTGAGCGTTCCGGTTCGACATGGCAGGACGTCCTGTCGCGCCGAACGTGCCGACCCGCGCGATGCAACCGACGTTCGACCCGGTCACCCTTCGCCTCTTCGTCGCCGTCTGCGAGGAGCGCAGCATCGCCCGTGCCGCGGAACGCGAGGCGATCGTCGCGTCCGCGGTGAGCAAGCGCATCGGCGCGGTCGAGCGCGAGATCGGCGCCCCGCTGCTGGTGCGCCGTCGACGGGGAATCGAGCCCACCGCGGCGGGCGAGGCGCTGCTGCGTCAGGCCCGCGACGTGCTCGGCGTGATGGCGCGCATGCACGCGGAACTCTCGGAGTTCGCGACCGGCGTACGCGGCAACGTGCGCGTCGTCGCGAGCGTGTCGGTGCTGGCCGAGGCGCTGCCCGACGACATCGGCGCGTTCCTCACGCGCTGGCAGGACGTGCGCGTGAGCCTCGACGAGCGAATGAGCCACGAGGTCGTGCGCGACGTGCGCGAAGGCGCCGCGGATCTCGGCGTGCTCTGGGACGCCGCGGACCTCGAGGGACTCGCGTCGTCCCCGTACCGCTCCGATCACCTGTGCGTCGCGGTGCCTCCGACGCACGCGTACGCCTGCCGCCGCTCGCTCGCGTTCGCGGACACGCTCGACGAGGTCTCGATAGGCGTCGCGCCGGGCGGGCTGATGGACACGCTGCTGAAGCGCCAGGCGGCGATCGCCGGCCGTTCGCTCGCCTGCCGGATCCAGGTGTCGAGCCTCGACGCCGCGTGCCGGATCGTCGCGGCGGGGCTCGGCATCGCCGTGCTTCCGCGGGAAGCCACCGTGCCGCATGCGGGCGCATCCCGGGTCGTGATGGTTCCCCTCGCCGATCCGTGGGCTTCGAGGCGGTTCGTCGTCTGCACGCGCCCGGACCGCCCGCTGCCGGCTGCGGCGCGGCTCCTCGTCGCGCATCTGGGGGCCCTGGCGCGCGAGGCGCGGTCGGGCGCGCCGAGGTCGCGCCAATAGCCAGCGGCCCCGACGCCGGGCTCACCGCTTCGGAACCGTCTTCGCGGCGGGATCGAGAACGATCGGGGCCGAGAACGTCGCGTCGTAGCTCCAACGCTGCCGGAACTCGTCCTGGGGTCCCGGCGTGCGCAACCGCCCGGCGACGCGCTTCTCGTCGTACGCGGATGGCTCGAAGCGCACCCAGAGCGCCGAGCTCACGAACGTCGTGAACGCGGGGTGCAGCGGCTCGGCGCTCATCACCCTGGCGTCGGGATCGAGCACGACACGCAGCGCGACGAGCCCGTCGCGGCGGGTCATCGCCTCGAGCGCGGCCGCGTCACGGGCCTGCGAGGCCGACAGCTTGCGATCCGAGAGCACGACGACGACGTCGAGGTAGCCCGGCTCCGTCGCGCTGTCGACCTCGACGGCGATCGCATGCTCGAGCTTCCCCGTCCTGCCGTTCGCCTCCAGCGTCCCGCTTGCCTGCTGCGCATGCGCGGGCGCGACCGCGATCATCGCCGCGGCGAAGAGCAGCGCCGCGCCGCGGCTCGGCGCTCGCGGACGGGAATCAGGGTGCGACGGCATCGGCATGGGTACGTTCTGCGTGCGACGCGATCATCGCGGCGCGGTGAGGAGCCGCTCGGCGTGCTTGAGCAGCGCGCCCGGTCCGCGCTTCCTCGCCAGTCCCCGATAGCGCTCCTCGTGCGCCAGCAGGAACGGCGGCGCGTCCTCGAGGCGGCCGGTGTAGTCGCCCCAGGACTCGCGCGGGATGCCGTAGTTGATCGCCGCCGCCGTGAGCATGGCGTCGTCGAACGGTTCGCCGGCGACGTACGCGTCGAACGCGTCGCGCCACTGGACCGT